>CAZKAY010000087.1:2239-6137 GCA_964550975.1 uncultured Thermoproteales archaeon
TAGGCAGCCGCCTCGATGGACTCCCCGTGAACTTAGTTATGGTCAAATTCTAGCTGCCACACGCTTTAAGGGTATTGGGCCCTTTGAAGGACATAGTATTCTGCCTAGCTTAATCGTGGAGACATTTAGAGTGAAGGGTTCTACACCGATTCTGCTCTGTGGAGATCAAGTTACTGGCGTGGTTAACTGTTTTGGAAAGGGAAAAGCTTATCTTATAGGAACTCTTCTTGGCCATGCATACACAGCTTTTAGAGATTCTGCTACACAAGCTTTTCTGCTGACTTTACTGAATATGACTGGTATTAAACCGGAACTCTGTGGTAGACTTCCTCGTCGTCGACGTGTGGGTGAGGGATGTGAGGCATGGTTTCTTTTCAATATGACTTCTGAAACAATTTTTGAACATATTGATGTGAATGGTTTCTTGAATGTGGAGGATCTTCTTGAGGGTCCTTTAAGTGTTAGGTCTGGGGCTATTAATGTTAAAGTTAATCCGTTTGAGATTCGGTGTTTGATTATGAGACGTTGAGCTGTATGTTGAATAATACTGGGGTTGTGGCTGACCTACTAATGTTTAACTCATGGTCTTATGGTGTTCCATAAGGGTATTCTTAGAGACCATGATGTTTCAGCTTTGTATTTGAAGCTGAATTATGTATCCTATATGGGAAAGCTGTTTCTAATATTGGGTCTTAAGATTTTGTGGTAAAGATTGGTTTCTTAACTTTGCTGTAAGATTATTTCTTGGACTTTTCATTTTTTCAATATTCTTCGGTTCTCAGAATAGGTATATGTCTTTTTCCAAATTCTCGTAGAGATGTATAATTGTGTGATGGGATGTCAACATACTTTTATTAGATATTTGAGGAATATTCGTATATCTTGGATTATTTTGCTATGGAGAATTCTAGCCAACTTCTTCTCTTATGCCTAAATATATATGGTATGCCAAAAGATATATTTTAAGTATCTAGATATTAGTTAATATGTCTTATATATTGATTAGCTTTTATGATGATAAGAAGGCAATTAACACCCCTAAGGTTTCCAGTGAGATTATAAAGCATATTGTAACAGAATTGGATAAGGTATGCTTGCATATTGGAAGTCTTGTTGAGGATAATATTTCGAAGAAAGGAAGGGTTATTATAGGTATTGATGGATATATTGGCGTTGAGTGGAATGTTTTAATACATAAACTTAAAGAAAAATTTGAGGAACTGCAGATAGACTTTAAACTGCTAGATGTAGCCGACTTCTATAAGCCATCAGACTATATTGAGAACATGATTAAACCATTTCTAACATGCGATCCACACTTTGGTCGAATATTTGAGGGGGAAATAGAGATATTCCTTAAGGGGGAGGAGTTGAAGGAGAAAATTAAACGTTGTGAGAGAAGCTCTAGCGTGCTTATATGCTTCGGCTGCGGGATGGTTAACAAGTTTACTGCAGACCTATATGACATTGTATTCTACGTGGATATAACTAAAGAAGTTGCAGGAAAAAGAGTTTTAAGTGGTTTGATCCAATATCTAGGAAATAGAAGTAAGGTTGAAAATAAGGAGTATGCTGGAAAGAGACTTTATTATGTCGACTTCCCAGTACTGGATAGACATAAGAAGAAGGTACTGAAGCGAATGGACTTTTATTTGGATGGAAATAATATTGGAAATCTAATCATGCTGCCCAGGAATGTGTATAAGGACATTCTCTTCATTCTCTCCGAATACCCCTTAAGGCTTAAGCCTATATACCTGGAAGGAGTTTGGGGAGGACTGTGGCTTAAGGAGGTCAGGAAGCTACCTAAATTTATGAGAAACTGCGCCTGGTCCTACGAGGTAATGGCACCATACCAGAGCTTGATTGTCAAGCTTAGGAATATAACCTTAAACATTCCATTCCTCAATCTCCTATGGGAATATCCGGATAGAGTTATGGGGAAGTTTGAGGCATATGAAAAGGTTGGTGGAAACTTCCCCATTAGAGTAAACTATGATGATTCGATGGCGGGTGGGGACATGGCAATACAGGTTCACGGCAACCTCTCTTATCTCAAAGAAAATTTTAACGAACCTATTGGACAGAACGAAAGCTACTACATAGTAGCTACAGGCCCCGGGTCTAAGGTGTACTTGGGGTTAAAGAATGAAGCTAATGTAGAGAAGTTCCATAAAGCCGTCCTAGAAGCCGAAATCAAGAGCATACCTTTTGACCACAACCAATATGTGAATAGTATTCAAAGCAGAGAGGGAGATCTGTTCCTAATACCGGCTGGAACAATTCATGCATCAGGTTACAATCAAGTGGTACTTGAAATAAGCGACACTACTGATCTATATACATTTCATTTCTATGATTACTTGAGACCAGACTTAGATGGAAAACTCCGCCCAATACATTCATATCATGCATTTAGAGTTCTAGACCCTACAAAGCGGGCAAACTGGGTCTACAAACATCTTAAAGTCAGACCTAAGCCTATAAGGTCTGGACCTAATTGGGTTGAGTATTTCCTTGGAGAACTTGGTGAACTACATATAATGATCCATAGATTAGAGTTCTTGAGGAGCATCAGTGACAATACTAACGGTAAGTTCCATATATTGACCTTAGTGGATGGTGAACAGATTATTATATCATCGAAATCCAACCCCGATAGGAGACTGAAGGTACGTTTCTCTGAAACAGCCCTAGTCCCAGCCTGCTTTGGAGAATATCTCCTCATAAACATGGGAATAAGTCCTTGTAAGGTAGTTAAAGCGTTTATGAGGTAGGAGGCCTTGAGAGAGGAGAAATGTGTCCTGGCCGTTGACGTAGGGGGAACCTCGATCAAACTGGCGTTAATTTCCTTTGAAGGTAATTATATTGAGGAGACTTTTAGAGTCATACATGTGAACTCGATGGGTGAAAGGGAGGAAATTCTTAGACCATTCATAGGCATATTGAAGAAAGGGTTGAAGGACGCATGTGAAAGAGAAGTTAAAGTGAAAGCTATAGGACTGGCTGTACCCGGTCCCTTCGACCTCGAAGGGGGCATTAGCTTCATGAAGCACAAGTTCTCCTCCCTCTACGGATTAAACCTAAGGAGGATAATAGTTCAGAGCTTAGGCTTGGAGAAGGAATTCCCCATAATTTTTAAGCTTGACTCATGGGCTTTTGTAGTTGGAGAGGCTTGGCAGGGAATTGCTAGAGGATATAGGAGAATCATTGGTATAACATTAGGTATGGGTTTGGGTTCAGCATTTATGGTGGATGGACGTATAGTAACCGAGGGACCAGGAGTGCCGCCAGAAGGATGGTTGTGGAACTTGCCCTATGAAGGAGGTCTACTCGAAGATAGGGTTGCGAGAAGAGGGATTATAGAGAGATATAAGGAGCTAGCGGGAGAGGATCTGGATGTGAAGGAAATAGCGCTCAGAGGTTTCCGTGGAGACAGGAATAGTCTTAATGTATTTGAAGAAATAGGACTCATTCTAGGTAGATGTCTAAAACCAATAGCTATGGAGTTTAAGCCTAACTGTATAGTGTTTGGTGGGCAGATCTCAAAGGCTTTTGACTTATTTAAGGGCCCATTGGTAGAGGAGCTAAAGGGGGTTCATAGCTTAAGGAAAATAGCTCGATCTTCTCAAATAGATCTGAGTCCACTCTATGGTGTAACTAAGATGACTTTAGAAGAAATTTTCGTATAATGATATTTGTTGTAGAAAGTAGGAGTTAGAATGTATATAAGGATTGAAAGTGAGGCAGATAATATATGTAGGATAGAGAATCTGTTTAAGGAGAAGGTAAGGATAGTTGAGTTTGAAACTGGGAGAACAAGTATTAAAGAGAGAAGAATTATAGAGTTTGAGACAACTAGAAATGGAGAATATCTATAATATATCCTATGGATAAG
>CAZKAY010000087.1:6237-8086 GCA_964550975.1 uncultured Thermoproteales archaeon
GCGATATACTGTATATTTCTAGGCCTGTTTCATGTGGCATATTTCTTTCCTATAAATGTACTGCTGAGTGTAGGCATTGTATGTATAACTGTTCTTCTAAGTGGAGTGTTGACTGGATTTCTCTTAGTGGTTTAGAGAAGGTTTTACATTATCTTTCTGAGAGTATTATTGCTTCTCCGTTTGGGAGGGATAGGATTGGTATAAATTATGGTCTCCATTTTACTGGTGGAGAACCTTTCTTAAACTTTGATTTACTTGTTAGATGTGTTAAGGCTGCTTCTAATTTTAATATTCCATCCCTCTTTGTTGAGTCTAACTGTTTTTGGTGCGTTAATGATGATATTACTTTTAGATGGTTTAGTTTATTGAGGGATGCCGGTTTGCATGGTATATTGGTTAGCGTTAATCCATTTATCTTAGAATATGTTTCATTTGATAGAATGGATAGGGCTGTTAGAATTGGTAGAAAAGTTTTTAATGGAAATGTGATGGTTTATCAAGAATCTTTCTATAGATTTTTTAGGGAAATTGGTTTAAAGAATAAGCTTTCACTCCAAGAATTTTTTAGACATGGATATGGCTTTCTATTAAATTATGCAGAACTACTTCCAATGGGTAGACTTCCATATAGGCTTGGCTTCCTATATAAAAAATATCCTGCAGAAAAGTTTTTTAAAATGTCTTGTAGAGATGATTTGACGAGGGATTGGCATATACATATAGATAACTATTTTAACTATATTCCAGGATATTGTGGGGGAATTTCTCTGGGAGATGCTAGAGATATGGATTCAATTTTTCAGGGAATAGATCTAGATAACTATCCTATTTTAAATGCTTTATCGAAGAATATTGGAGAACTATATAGGTTTGCTGTAGACGAATATAATTATAGGGAACTTAAAAATGGATATATATCTAAATGTCATCTATGCCTCGATATTAGAAAACATATTGTAGAGGAGACAGACGAGTATAAAGAACTTAAACCAATAGAATATTACCATCATATTGAATAAAATTAATTCAATAAGGATAAAAATATTCCCATAAATATTGTAATATCGGAGATTTAAATTCAGTTTCAAAAATATTTATATATTTGAAGATGGATAATATTATACAGTATACTGTATACTGGGATATAATATGTCTATGACTACTATAAAGGTTTCTAGAAATACTTTAAGGGAGTTGGAGATGTTTAAGAAGAGTTTAAATATATCCACATATGATGAGGCTATACGTAGACTTCTTAAAGAATATAGGAGGAATGTTTTGAAGAAATACTTTGGTATAGATTCTGGTAGGGTTTCAGAGTTTAGGGAGGAGGATAGAGGTGGGGATAGGGAGGTTAATTGTTGATAGCTATGCATGGATTGAATTCTTTACAGGTTCTAGTAAAGGTAGGATTGTTGAAAAATATTTGTTTGATGCAGATGAAGTATATACTCCTTCAATAGTTTTAGCTGAGATAGCTTGGAAATATTTTAGGGAGAATATAGATATATCTATTGTAAAGAATAGGTTGAATATAATATCTGAGACGACTATTGTCATATATGTTGATAAAAATATTGCTGTTAGAGTTGGAGAAGCGTATCAGGATCTTTTGGAAAATACTAGGAGACACAGATTGAAGAGGAAGCCTGGTATAATTGATGCAATAATACTTGCTATTACAAGATATGTTGATGGAAAAATAGTTACTGGAGACCAACATTTTAAAGATTTAGAGGAAACAATATATTTAGCTTAGAATCCATGATTAAATATTGAATAAAAGTTAGATTTAACTAGATATTATTTTATATATAATATTTTTGCTTCCCTCTGTTTTAGTCTAATT
>CAZKAY010000088.1:0-7693 GCA_964550975.1 uncultured Thermoproteales archaeon
TGCCATTTTTTCGACATATATATATTATTTATTCGATAAATGTCTATAAAATATGATTGAATTAATTAATAGTAAAAATTATTGAGAGAATTATATATGGTATATTTAAATATTTAAGAGATCTTATAATAAATATAAAGGTTAAAAGTCATAATTAGCTGGTGATGAAAATATCGACTAAAGTCTATTTGATAGAAAATATAGCCGGTGTATTTGCATTAAATGATAAGGGGGAAATTATAGCTTTTAAATTATTTGACACCGAAAATAGTATAAAAAATATTCAAGCTTTAGAGCAAGGCGAAATCACAGAGTTAATGGATACCTTTATTCAAGAGCTAATAAAGAAGAAGGTTCAACATCTTGTTGTTGAAAACAACGATTTATCCGTAAAAATTAGAGAAAAATATAAAGAATTAATGGTTGAATACATATTTCCAAGTAATGGTGGTAAGATTTTCAGACACAATATATATAAGTATTTATCTCAAGTAGGAATACAAAAAGATGGATATGTAGAGGCCTTATTAAAAGTATCTTTAAATATAGCTAAATTAAAGGTAAAAAAGGCTGTTGAGAAAAGAGATTTGTATATTGCTCAAAGTATTTCTTCGCTTGATGAAATTGATAAAACAATAAATCTATGTGTGTCTAGATTAAAGGAGTGGTATGGTTTTCATTTTCCTGAATTAAATGAAATTGTAAAGGATAATTATACCTATGTTAATATAGTAAAAAATATAGGATTAAGAGAAAACATGAACGAAGAAAAACTTGTTCAAATAGGTATTTCTAAAAACATAGCCAAAGATATTTGTAAAAAAGCTAATGAAAGTATGGGGACAACATTTACACAATTTGATTTTAAACCCATATTATTACTAGCTGAAAACATAATTAATCTTTATAAGTTAAGGAAAACACTTGAAAAATATGTAGATGAGGCCATGAAAGTTGTAGCTCCCAATCTCAGAGGAATCGTAGGCCCGTTATTAGGCGCAAGACTTATAGCATTAGCTGGGGGGTTAAATAAATTGGCCATGCTGCCTGCCAGTACAATTCAGGTTTTAGGAGCTGAGAAGGCTTTGTTTAGAGCATTGAGAACTGGAGGCCGCCCACCAAAGCATGGAGTTATATTTCAATATCCTTCTATTTTCAGAGCTCCTAAATGGCAGAGAGGAAAAATTGCTAGGACATTGGCTGCAAAAATCGCTATTGCAGCAAGGATAGATGCTTTTAGCGGGGAATATAAGGCTGAAGAAATATTAGAGGAGCTGAATAAAAGAATAGAAGAGGTTAAAGTTCTTTATGCTAATCCGCCTCCGAAAAAAATTGAAAAAAGATTGAAAAAATATAGAAAGAAAAGAAGAAAGAAACGAGGTGCAAGAAAATGAGAATAGAGAAAGTTTTTCTCGATAAGCGGATACCTGGGGTATATTGGATAAGATTCGAGGATGGTACGGAGAGATTAGCTACAAAGAATCTGGTTCCGGGCAAACGAGTATATGGTGAAAAATTAATTTCCTATATGAACGAAGAATATAGAATATGGGATCCATATAGGAGTAAGCTTGCTGCAGCAATTTTAAAAGACATAGGTTTTATTCCAATTAAGGAAAATATTGATATACTTTACCTTGGATCGGCAGCAGGCACCACCGTAAGTCATATCTCAGATATTATTAGGGATAGTGGTAAGATTTTCTGTGTAGAATTTTCTCCAAGGGTAATGAGAGAATTTATAGAACGACTATTACCTCATAGGAAAAATTTGGTGCCTATATTGGCTGATGCAAGATTTCCAGCCAGTTATAGATTTTTTGTAAACGAGGTTGATGTAATATATGCAGACATTGCCCAACCTTTTCAAAGTAAAATTGTCGTGGATAATGCTGATGTTTATCTTAAGAATAATGGGTGGATTATTCAAGCTATAAAAGCTATGAGTATTGATGTAACGGAGAAACCGAGTATAACTTATAAAAGAGAGATAAATTATCTAAAGGAGAAAGGCTTTGAAATACAAGAAGTGGTTCACTTGGAACCCTATGATAAAGCTCATGCATTTGTAGTTGCACAGAAAAAGTGGGAAATTGTAGATAATGATTGACGAAAAAAAGATATCGCATAGAGAGATTTACTTGAAAAATTATGGAATAAGGGTGTCTCTATCACTAATAACTTTTCAAAAACATAATATAAGGAGATGTTGTATAAAGAATTTTATAGTAAATCCTTTATCTCCATTAGAGGCAGACTTGCTGGTAAATAGGTTTAAACAGAAAATTGTTTGGTATTATTTAGGAGAAAATAAAGTATTTTTTTATCCTAAAAACGTAGAGCAATTATGTTTTCCTAATATAAGGGATGCGGAAAACGCTATAATAAATAAATTAATGGAGTGTATTCATATAGACATTTTACATAACAACTTTATTGAAATAGTCAAAGATTTCTTTATTAAAAATAAGTGGTTAATATATATAGGTAAAGAGTCAATTGAAGCTAGAAAAAGTTCTATAATAGAGTCCAGGTTTCTTATAGTTGAGATAAAGATATTTCATGTAAGGTTCTCAAGACATATATTGGAGGTTCTAATTAAAATATATCCTACTACATATAATGAAAGTGTACAGCTCTTAAGGAAAACGAAAGCATATTGGGGCAAGTATTTTATATCCAGTAAAATTTTTCCCTATCTTATACTTAAATTCCTTTTTAAAGGATTAAAGGATTGGGAGATAATAGAAAAAACGAAAAACTTATATGACTTTATTTGTGGAGAAATAAGTAAACTATAAGACCATATATTGGTGATAAATAATCAATGAAAGCATTAATACTTCATGGAGACTTAGATGGACTTACCTCAGGGGCGGTACTATACAATATTCTATATAACACTGGCTTTAGACAATTGATAGTATTAATATCACAACCTTTTTCACTTCATAGGACTCTTGAAACGATCTTTTATAGAAAAAATTTAACTGAAATATTTTTAATTGATATAAGTGTAGATATATTTAGTTGGTATAAGATAAGACAATATTTGAAGGAATTAGCTAGTAAAGCTAAGATAACATGGATAGATCATCACAAATCTACTTTATATAAGGTAAGGGAATTAACTGATATCGGTGTAAAGATAATCTATGAAAATGATGGATGTACTGCTACAATTATGAGAAAAATCTATGTAGAAAGGACGGACAACATTTTGTTCTTTAAAAAAATAACCATTATTGGAGAAATAAGTGATAAGGTTTTTAAGGGAGTACCAGAAGATCATTTGATTAAACTTACAAATATGCTAAGTTCTGTTTTAGCATTAAAAACACGAGATGATAAATTTAAAATTGATTTAGTAAAGAAATGGGCTATAGAGAAAAGATATATTGATGACTATATAAAAGAAGAAGCTTTTATAGCCAGAAAGAAATTAAAAGAATTATCTAATATTGTTAAAAACCATATTATTTTTTCATCAGATAATATAATGATTATTGATTTTTCAAATATAAGTCTTAAAGGATTTACAGGGAAAATTGCTTTAGATCTTTCTAATCGATATAAAAAAATAGTGGTAATAATTTTCACTCCGAACAGAAGAGAAACAGTATTTACCTGCAGAGTCCCAGACGAAGGATATGAGAATATCAATGCTGCAGAAATATTTTATAAAATAGCTGAAAAAATAGGAGGAGGAAGCGGAGGCCATAAAAAAGCAGCATCTTTAAGATTGCCAACAGTAAAAAGGGGATATGCTTTAAAGACAATGCTTTTTCTTTTTAATAAATTTTTGTAGAATTATCAATATTAGCATTATAGAAACTGCAGCTTAAATTATTTTTAAAGATATGTCCATATTCATTATATCAATTATTTTCTTTAATAGACATGTTTCTCTACTATCAATTTGATGCTTTAATCTCTTTATAATAATTCTTTTCTCTTTATTGGTGTTAAACAATACAGCAGAGAGCTCAAATGGAGCCCGTTTATGCTCCATTATGCTGAATCCTTCTTTTATCAATTTTTGTCCAATTCTTAATAATTTAGGATCTCCTATTCTGTTATTAACCATATATTCTATTTTAGGAGAAGTATATTTTTGGAATGGTGAGGTTAGAGGAACTATAATAGAGGTACCTAGTACTTCTTCGAGCTTATACGCAACATAAGGTGTTGTTTCCATAGCCTGATTTTCATAACTATATATCGCTTTCCTACTTACGCCTACTTTTCTAGCTAAATCTCCTAGAGAGAGTCCTAGTTTTTCTCGCATTATTTTAATCTTTCTCCCATCTATCTTAACATAAATTCCTCCCCTTTCGGCATAGAAAACCGGGTATTCTTCTTCAATTATCCATAACCTTAATGTATCAGGAGAAACTACCGTGATACCGAACCGTCTATACACTATACCGTCCTTTAATTTCTGCTTCTTAGATTTTTCTCCAACTATAATAGGGATTCCCTTAAATACTAAAGATAATTTTTTCATCTCATCAGCGATAATTCTATTGCAGCTATCGATATTTCTAAAATATTTGAGGATAATTGAATTTGTGCCATTAGATGCAATGATATCAAAACAGTAAAGACGATTATTAGGACTTATAACTTCTCTATATTTTTTTTGTCTTAATATCTTTAATATCCTATATACTAATCCTTTTATCCCCACGCAGCGAGCCTCTATAAGACTCTAAATATCCATTATATATTTTTTTAGCTTAAATATATTCTTTTAGGCTAAAATTAAGTAACATTCTTTTTAAACTTATTTTAGAGATTTGAATGTTTCATACCAAAACATTGTGGCTGAAGAAACACCTATTAAAAGGCCCAATATATATGTATCATCAATTATCCATGGTCTTAAAAAAATGTATGCTATTAAAAGTGATGTGATAAATGTAGCATAAAAAAAATATTTTGGTATACTAATATTTCCAATCATCATTATATCCTTCAATAAAGAAAGATCAATATTATTTTTATTCGCCATATATTTTCCATTTAAATCTCTTACTATAAGACCCATTTTTTCAAGCTTATTTAAATGATATAAAACTAGACTTGGACTACTAAGCTTCATTTTCCTCTGTAGTTCTCTTACACCGACTGCCTTACCTCGAAGAATCATATATCTATATATTCGTAATGTAGTTTTTGTAAGTTTTCTTCTCTGCATTTTTAAACCTTATAATTTCTTTTTCACTAATCTTTTCTTAACTAAGTAATAAATAAAGATTGAAATAATTAGTGAAAAAGAAATTATATACATAATTTTTTCCAAATTAACGCTAAATGATGGTAATTTCTTTCCTTCATATTCTGAAACAAAAATATTTGTTGAAATATTTTTCTTTGTAGAGACGTTTATATTTTTTTGAAAAGCATTTATAAAAAAATGAACATAAAAATCTTTACCATAAATTACTATAAAGCAAGGAATCGATGGTAAACATAATTGAATCTGATGTTCTGAGACGTAATTTACATTCCAGTCTCTAATTTCGCCATAGAATGGAAGGTAAACTATAATTTTAAATGTTTTTTTAAAATTTATCTGATCTGAAAATATATCTAATGGTCTCTTAGGAATATTGGAAAGAGGATCAAGTGTAGACTGGAATGCCATATTTAATCTGAAGTTATATATCCATACATCTTCTTTTGAAGAATTAAATGCGTACATAAATATAGAATATTTTGATTCTTTTATTTCACTATATGTGGATTTTATACCTTCAAGAAAATTATCGGATCTATATATTGCTTTTATATTATTTTCTTTATCAAAAACTATAAAAACGTAGTTTTCAAAAATGTATTTTTCTCTTGGCTGACTCCATAAATATTGTCCGAATAATATTAAAAATAAAGTATATAGTATAATTACAAATAACATCTTTTTCTTATACATAACATAGGTATGACGATAATTGGAATAATTAAGCTTTATTGCTGTTCAAAAATAAAACAAGAAGTAATGAATTATTGAGATATTATTTTAGAAGGTTTTGCTGCAATACCTCGCTTTAGAGACTTTATTTCTTCTAGATTTAATACAAGTTTTCCTATCCCTAATATTTTATCATTTTTATCTACGAGAATTACAGTATCCCCTGGATAAAGATCAAAGTCTCCGTTTTCAACATATTTGCAAAATAACGAGTATCCTTTTCGTACATAGGGGATTGCCTCATCGGATACAATAAGTCTCATAAATGGTTTCTTAATTTTATCCAATATTATTTTTGAGCTTTCAATAGTTATAATATAATACCCATCTTTCGCTCGCAAATTTACAATATTTTTTTCATTTATATAAACATTTTTTATACGTTTAGTTTGTTTAGATCTAATGATTTTAATATGGTTTTCATTTTCATTAATTAAATAATCGCCAACATTGTGTCCATATTGATAATTTAATACTTGTCTTAATTTAAATATTTCGAACACTGAGGGTGTTGAAGAAAGCATTTTTCCACACCGACATAATATTTTTTTCTATATCCTTTATACACATGTATGTCGCTGTAAGAAATAAATTTTTATTGTATTGATTACTATTTACAGATAGTAGGTTTTCTATCCTAAATGTTATGGGAGGATGAGTTTTCCATAATATCCAGGATAGAACTCTATTCTTTCTTTTTTTAACTACATGATTTACACCAATTTTTTTAAGCGCTGACGCCAGTTCAATTGATTTATTTAACAATATCGAAGCTTCTATATCTGCTCGGATTTCTATGATCTTTGCTATCAAAAAGAGGGTAGTCAAAGATAGCAAAAGATATATTACTTCAGAAATAGGAGATAAAATATTTAGTACATTGATAATGTATATTCTTACTAGGTATTCTATACTACTTATACTGAAAAAGAAAAGTTGATCATGATTTTTGGCATGGCTGGCTTCATGACCTATGACGGCACGTAATTCTTCTTCTTCTAAGTTTACAAGTATTCCGGTTGTAATTAAAAGAGTCGATTTATTCAGCATTAAACCGCTTATCATTACATTAGGATATTTTACGTTCAATATTTTTATCCTAGGTGTAGGCAATCTAAATCTTAGAAAAACTGAATCCACAAGACTGTATAGATCTATTTTTTTAATAGTTATATCTTCTTCGTTAATTTCTGTCCCTATTATATCTTTAAAAAGATTTTTTATTTTCTGTTTTAAATAGTTATCTGAAAAGGATAAGGCATTTATGTATAGCATTTTTTTAATATTTTTTTTCTGAGAACCTATTTTTCTTAGAATTGAAACATAATCTTTAAGAGGAAATTTTAAAGAGATTATATAAATACTTCTATAATATTTCGTAATATCCCAATCACCTATTATATCTAGTATTTTATCCGAAAAAATCATTATGGGTAAATTGATCAAGGGAATTGTTAGAATTAACGCATAAAGAGATCCGACTACTATTGACAATAAATAAAAAACAATTAATGAAAATGTAAAAAAGAAAATCATGTTTCCCCAAACAATTTTTTCCAATATTTTTTGAATAAAACTTCTTCTTCTCGTTAAGCTGATTTGTTGTCTAGGAGTAAAAACAAAATATATAGTTCCACTGCCCTTAATTTTAACATAATATATTGTGGCTTCTTCAACCTTCTTCAAGATTCTTTCTATAACAGAGAATATATATTCATC
>CAZKAY010000089.1:0-7533 GCA_964550975.1 uncultured Thermoproteales archaeon
CGTTTATTTATCTCCTCCTCTATCTTCATCATTTCTTTAAATAATTCTTTTAGATAGGGGTCTTCTGGAGTCCCCTTCTTAAATTTCTCATAAATCTTATATCCTGCTTTCTTAGCCTCGTCATCCATTTTTCTCCTCAAATTTGCTATTTCAACCTTCAATCTAGCTATTTCAGCAGATTCTCCAGCCTCTTCTCCAACCTTCTTTAGCCCTTCTTTAACCTTTTCTAGAAAAGACATATTATCACTAATGATATTTTAATTAAAATGGTATAAAAATATTTTTTAATTTAAGATGACTTTGTCTCCTCTATCTTTGATTCTATCTTTTTAATTTGATCATTTATTAATTCAAGTTGTTTTTCAATCATCTCTTTTTGTCTTTCAAGCATCCATTTCTGCTGTTTTAGCATATCCCTCTGTCTTTCAAGTATCTTTAGAAAACTTTCTCTCGGGGGTCCTGCCGCTATTTGTTGTGGAAATGATGGAGGTGTTTGAGGAAATGGTGAGGGAACTGTTTGAGGATAGGTTGAAGGTGGATATTGAGTAGGATACATTAATGGTGGATATTGAAATCCAGGTGGCGTCTGGAAACCTGGCTGTGAAGGAGGTTGTATCGAATATTCCTTTAATTCTCCTCTCGTAAATTTATCTATAGCTTCTTTTACGGTACTATTTGGCGGAACCATGTATATATTTATTCCATTCTGCTTTAGCATGGTTGCAGTTTGAGGCATAATTGATCCAGCTATAACTATATTCACACCTTCGTTAAGCAATAATTGTATAGGATTCTGTGGAAATCCTGGATAAAATGATGGAGTCATTGGTATAGAATATACATCCTCTATATTCCCGCTATCATCCATACTTATTATAGTAATATATGGGGTCGATTCAAGCATCGGATAAACAGTACTATTTAATCCCTCTGTACCATATGTTGGTAAAGCTATCTTAGCCATCTACCACCACCAGAGAAAGGGCCAGCTATATAAGAATAGGTAGGGCATCCAACTGTAGAGAAACATGTAGGGTAGCCAGCTATATAGTGAATAGTATAGATAATATGTGGGCCATGTATAATAATAGTAATAATACCATGGATAATATAGGTAATAACTCCAGGGATAATACCACCAGAACATTTAATCACCAGATATATAGAATAAAGCCACATATAAAAATTTATTTTTTATCAAAAATTATGTATTAGATAAATCGTTGGATCTGAGGTCTATGATCTATAAATTTATTAATCCCAGACACATATGTTTAATTGCAGCCATTAATAACTATATGAAACCATCCGCTATAATAGAGTCGATCGATAAAAACTATTGGAATATGTTTGCAGATTTCTTAGAGAAATTAGACATCCTTTATTGCTATAGATCTGATAAAGGAATAGTTGTATGGAATAGGGATTTCTATGAAATACGGGATGAAAAATTTAGAAAAATATATGAGATTGAGTGTAGATTACATCCTAAAATAAATGCGAGTTATGAAGTATCAAATATTCTTATTTCAAAGGACATTAATACTTTAAAAAATCTTTTCAAAATATTTTCCAACAAAAGTATTGGAAATAGGGATCTCATATTAGGTAAATTATTAGGATATCCGGATTGTTGTATAAAAAATTTTATTAAAAGAGGCCCCGTATTTTCGAGACACTACTTTCATTTAGATATAATTAGAAGAGGTCTTGAATACAATGTTCCTGTAGAGTTTTGGGCTATATATCATACACCCTGTTCTGTAGAATGCAGATATTCGATTGAAATGGGAAAAAATTATATAAAGTCTCTCAAAAAGCTTTCTAACGATATTTATCATAAAGTTCTGTCGCTACTCAAATCCTCTTATCTAGCATATTCTGTGGGTAATAGATATATTTCATTTAAAACAGTGAAATCAAATATAACAGAATATAACGATTTTATTAAAAGATATTTGTCTAATAATGTAAAGGTAGTTTTAGGGGAAATTATTCAGCCATTTGTATATTCAAATTATAGAAATCATGATAATCTACTTTTGTTGAATAGAGAAATCGTTGGAATAAAAGTTATAGCATTTGCCCCAGGAATAGGATGCCTGGTATTCGATCCAAAGAATAATAGAGAATATATACGTATCTCAAAAAGTATAATAGAAAAATATGGTAAATTAGACACAGTCTTTAGAGTATATAGCTCGGAGTCCTAGTCCTCCAGCCTCACTTTTAATGTTATAATCTCATATGGATTTACATTTAAAAATAGAGTATTTTTAGATATTCCTAACCTCTTTTCGTCAAAATATTTATCCCATTCAATTAAATCAGTTACACGCGCCTCTAAAATATCTTTATCAAACGATATCTGTATATCTATATTTGATCCGCTTAACTCATAGAATCTTAGTATCATATGATCTGTATCTTCAGCTCTTTTAAGTGCTGTTAAAAATACACTGTTATGAGTCTCTGGATTAACTGGTTCAATTGTGATGAACGAGTATACCTTGGGAAGTCTTCCATCATGTTTTTCGGATATTAATGGTATAAGTGGATAATTAAACTCGTATCCTACTCTAGTCGTATAAATATATTTTACATCTCTACGTGGATATATAGAGTATCTTGCAACATGTATTCCAACCTTGCTTGACTGATCGCTCCATATATCTATATCTTTTGGTCTACTTCTCCTGGCAGCTCTAAGTAGAGTCATTCTCAACATATTTCTCTTTACATCAAATCCATATTTACAATCATTTATAAGTGAAACTGTATAGCCTCCATCGATCGTCTCCATACCGATCCATTTTAATGCCGGAACTTCAAATTTAGCTATGTCAGCTATACTCCAATCTCTATTTGGATGTCTCAATTTTTTAGAAGGCTTCCCCCTCAAAATATACTGATATCTCTCAATATATCCATACGGTATTTCATATGCAGCATAATCGTTTTCAAAACTCAGTGGAAAAGCTATTTTAACAGTTTTATAATGTTCGTTCCAGTCAACATCTATCTCAAAGTCAATTCTAGGTATAGAATTATATAAAATAATTTTTTGAATAAACATAGACCTATTATATTTATATTCAACCTGTATAATCCCTCTAACCGGCCCCTTCTCAACAATGCTAATTTTTACTGGATTATTTAGTTCAATTATTTTTCCCAGATACATATTCCATGCAGGCTCTCCTCCAGGAGCATTAGGAGGCTTATCATCGAAAATCTGTATAACGTTTCCAGGAGACTTTAAAACATCTCTAACATTTTTCTTATCATATATTCTTGATACATGCCCAGTATTAGGATCTACCTCAACTCTAAACCACTCATTTTCAAGAAAATATTCTCCTACAACTAGATTTGTGTTATACTTTTCCATCACATTTTCTGTAGAAAGCATATATACCTTATATCCTATTGATGGAACTTTATCTGCAATAAATAATATCTTTCTACCATTTTCTACTATTTGATAAGATATGCTTTTTCCATCAGCATCAAGTATAGATAATTTTTCATATTTAAATGGTAATTCTATTTCAACGATATCTCTCCTCTCCCATGAAAGTGGATTAAAAACTATTATTGGAATGCCGTTTCCCAATGTATTTATGTTCGATGAAATTGTTTTTAAAGCCTGATTCAATATATTTTTTACAGTATTCTTTATTTCACTATATATTTTATACATATCTTCATATACTTCTTCTAAGGATGTTCCATCAATATTATCATGTACCTGTGTAAAGAGTAGTTTTTTCCAAGCCTCTTCAAGCTCTTCACGAGGATACTTATATCCAAATCTAGATGCAATTATTGAAAACTTCTCCGCATTAAGTAATAGTATTTCACATAACCTATTATTCTTTTTAATAAAAGCTTCTGTCGTAAATGTGCCTCTATGAGTCTTAACATAGAGTTCATCATTAACTATTGGAAAAGATTTTTCACATCCTATTTTTTCAATCAGATTAAAGTAGTCTATAGCCTTCCTCCACACAATTTTTGGAAAACCTTTTTCTCTAGATAATTTCAATGCGCTTTGAATCATATCCTCTGTTGGACCTCCACCATGGTCTCCGCGGCCAAATAGATATAATAGCATGTTTATATCATGTTTATTCTTTAATACCTTTAGCTGACTTAAAATTCGATTTCCATCTATACCCCCACCATATCCACCTACCGTATGATATGCTAGTATTTTTGAACCATCTGGAGCCTGCCACCAAAAAATATAGTAAGGGAAAGGTATAGGTGGCTTCATTCTTTCAATTTGCCATTTCAACTTATGTGTAAGAAAATATTTTATACCACACTTCCTATAGATTTGAGGCAGTGTCCAACAGAAGCCGAAGGTATCTGGAAGCCATGCAACTTTAACGTCTACACCGAATTTTTCCATAAAATACCTTTTACCATAAAGGTATTGGCGTACAAGAGATTCCCCGCATAAAATATTTGCATTATGTTCATCCCATGATCCACCCACAATCTCCCATCTACCCTTTTCCACAGCATCTCTAATTTTTTCAAAAAGTTTGGGATAGTATTTCTCCATCCATACGTATATTTGTGCAGCACTCTGAACATATATTAGAAACGGATATTTGTCCATTAAATTTAATACGGAATTAAATGTATTTGGACAGATTTGATGAATAGTCTCCTCCTTAGTCCAAAGCCACGATAAATCAATATGCGCATGAGATAAAAGAAATACAGTATCCTTCATATCCTATCACAAATCCCTATTCAAGAATAAACTAAAATATTTAGTTATAAATTGGTTAAACTGTTGAAATCATATCTGTAGTGTTTTCTACGTCCAGTACTTCTGTTTCTGGCTTAAACAGTAATTGATATCTACCTGGAACAATCAATGTTTTTAACATTATCTATTTATTTTTCTATATTTAAATTAAATAAAATATTTTCCACTCATCTCAATTCATTTCTGTCGATATCCTTTCTACACTTTACTTCAGCAACTATTTTAGGTCTTCTAAAAGATAGGAGAATTATATCGATCTAACAGTTCTCAATGAATATAGAGATTTTAAACCAAAAATCTTTGAGAAAAGTTTCTAAAGAAGTCCTCTACATGATAAGATAGTTTCTCAGCAAATATTTTTAACATCATCTATTGGGATATTTATTCAAAGCCGTATTTTCTATCAAGATAAAATATAGGTCTAATAGTAATGAAACCGGTGATAAAAGTAAAGTTTTTATTTAACACTTCTACTCTTTTAAGAACCTATATTACATAATATTTTTAAATACAAATATTAGGCTAAAATACCTGATATTATTGAAGACCATGTTGAATAAAAATTATGCTGATATAATATTATCTAGGTTGGAGAAAAAATTTATGATTCCTAAGGGAGAATTTATAGCATATGATATTTATAAAAGTACAGGGGATCCATTTAAAGTGTTAGTAGCTACGATTATATCTCAAAATACGTTAGAAAGAAATAGCTATAAAGCTTATAGTAATCTTGAAAAAATTGTTGGCATAGATCCGGATAAGATATATAAAACCTCCCTGAAAATGATTGAAGATGCTATAAAGCCTGCAGGATTATGGAAAAATAAGGCTAAAGCTATAAAAGTTTTAGCAGAAACTATTGTTGAAAAATATTCAGGAGATATTAAAAATTTGTTTAAAGGTACAAATGTAAATGAGGTTAGAGAGAAGCTTAAGTCGATAAAAGGTATAGGTTTTAAAACAATTGACGTCGTTCTCGCAAATCTAGGTTATGGTGTTATACCATTGGATACTCATGTAAAGCGAGTAGCATATAGAATTGGTTTAACTAAAGCTAAAACATACACTAAGATTCAGGAAGATTTACATAGAATTATAGAGAAAAGAAATAGGTTAAAGGCACATTTATTGTTAATTATGCTTGGGAGAAAATATTGTAGATCTAAAAAACCATTATGCGAAAAATGTGTACTAGAGGATATATGTTTAAAGGTTGGAGTAAATAGATAAAATGTGTAAAGGAGAAAAACGTAATGATATGGATAAGAAACTAAGGAATATTAAGACAATAATATTTTATAGCCGGATTATTTATAGGATACATTATTGGTAGACATATTAAGTAATAATAGTTTAAATAAATGATATATTTGTTTAAAGGGAGGAGAGAGATGCAGGAGTTTATGACTATTGTTCTCCCCAAAAATATTGAACTACTTATCTCTAGAGGAGAATTTAATAAAGCTATAAAGATTATAAAAAATATTCTTCTATCAAGGAAAGACCTTAATCCCATGGAGAAAAAAAGACTTACATATGAGATTAATAGACTTATACGAATTAGATACGATCATCCATATAGCTTTGATGAAGCTTTAAATATATTGAGAAAAGAAATTCCAAATATTTCTGAAAATGAGTTTAAAAAGCTTATGGAAGAAAAATGTATCGATTACAAGATTATAGAAGGAGAAGAAAGATTTTATAGAAGATTTATAGCTAATCTATTCTTTCTCTGTCCAAAATATATTGAAAAAAGTGTAAAGGCTAAGGAGAGAATTAGAAAAAGAAAAGAATATAGGAAAAAACTTGTAGAAACACTTAATAAAATAATTTTAAGTGGAGAGGGATATAGAAATTCTAGAATACATAAAGTCAAAATGACTATAAAAGTTAAACCGAATAGTGTGCCCGAAGGAGAGATCATTAGATGTTGGATTCCGTTTCCCAGAAAATGTCTATTACAGCCTGAATGGAAGCTTATATCGGCATATCCTTCAGAATATTTTCTAGCTCCAGAGGATTATTTACAGAGAACTATATATTTTGAACAGGAATCTCGTGGAAGTAAGCCTACAATATTTGAGATAGAATATGAATATAAAGTACAATCATATTATAGGAAAATTAGCGCTGATGTAATCCAGGAATATGATGAGAATAGCAGGGTGTTTAAGGAAAATGTTTTAGAAAAACCTCCACACATATCTTTTACACCATATTTAACCAGACTTGCATGGAGTATTGTGGGCAATGAAAGAAATCCCTATATTAAAGCTATGAAGATATTTAAATGGATTATAAAAAATATTAGGTATGCATATGCCTATGACTATTCAACCTATCTAAACATCAGTGAATATGTCGCTAGAAATAAGAGAGGAGACTGTGGAATGCAGGGACTTCTATTTATAACTTTATGTAGAATTGTAGGGGTTCCAGCAAGATGGCAATCCGGATGGTATGCGAATCCAGAAAGTTATGGTATGCATGATTGGACACAATTTTACGTAGAACCATATGGATGGCTTTATGCTGACCCATCCTTTGCAAACTCTCTTACAAAGACTATGGGAGAAATAGGAATGTTTTATTTTGGAAACATAGACTACTATAGACTCATATTTAACAACGATATTTCTGTACAGTTTACTCCGGAGAAAAAGTATTTTAGATCAGATATGATCGACTCTCAGAGAGGAGAACTAGAATGGAATGAAGAAAACCTATATTATGATAAATGG
>CAZKAY010000090.1:0-5957 GCA_964550975.1 uncultured Thermoproteales archaeon
GATATTTTCATTTCTTAACATTTCGCTTAACTTTTTCATTTCACTCTTATCTTCCCCGACAACAAATACTTTCTTTAGCTTTAAATCTCTTGCAAATCTATATGAAGAATCTGGTGAAGCTGTTGTAGAAGGTTTACCTGAAGGTAGTATGCCTATATGTGCAGAAAGCTTTGATAAATCTAGATATCCACTACCAGATGCATAGAATATATGTAGTGAGGGTAGTCTTATAATATATATAAATAGATGTTGACTATATATTCCCTCTAAACATATTATTGGTACACCTTTAACTCTAATTATCCTTTTATGCTTAGCCTTCACCAAATTTGATGAAGGAATATATTCATAAAGTTCATTGTATACTCCATCTTCAACTAAAAATACTGTTCCAGTTTTATTGAAAATATCTAGTGCAGTTTCTAGAATAAAGTATCTAGGGTGATTTACAGAATATAATACTAAATCTATTTTCTCAAGTACATCTATCTCCTCTGCATCCAATCTATTTGAAGGGTCGATGATTAGACGGAAATTTTTATCTTTAATCATAAATCCCATTTCACCAAGATATAGGAGAAGAATTCCATTCAAGGGAGGGGTTCTTTTTAAAAAAGCTTTGATTCTTTCAGCATAGCTATCCATAATATTACCCAAATAATAATATCTTTAAATTTACATTTAAAATTTTGCATTAACTTTTAATAAACATAAGTCTCTAATACCTGAAATATATTAATATATAAGGAAGATTTTAGATAAAAGATAAAATATGCATCATTACTCTAAAGTAATATTGTTAAACACGATGCCATATTTTCGATAAAATATATTTTATAGAATCTTCATCAAATCCTAATGTAGTTAAATATTTTTTAGCAATATCGATATTCTTATTTCTGTTATCAAAATACTTTTTAAGCAATTGTAGACATGATTCTTTCATCTCATATGGAAATATAACCCATCTATCAGTTATAGCTGAATAATAGTTTGGAGTATATTTTGACCAAGGCTTAATAAATATGGATGCCGTCTTGGTTTCACCTGGTTTTTTAGACTTCAAATATTTCACAGCGAGCATCAATGTTTCACCACTATCAACTATATCATCAACCAGCAATATTTTTAAACCAGATATGCTTTGAGATAAACCATATTTCAAGATAGGTTTTTCTCCAGTGACACCTATATTTGTATAGAACTGAATTCCTATACATTCAATATTATTGACATCGAGCAAATCCGATAAAATTCTGCCAACCACTAATCCTCCTCTAGCAATACATATAATCTTATCTATTCTATATTCACTTAAAGATATTTTATCAGCTAAATTAAATACATGTTTTTGATAATCCTGCCATGAAAGAACTAAATATTTAACCATACTTATTTAAAACAAAACTAATATAAATTTTTCTAGGAAATGAAATATGATTATATTTACACATATATGCAAAATTATTTTCTCCTGATTTTGGCCATAACTAGGTTATGTAGCCTCTCTAGCATAGCCCTTCTATCCTCCATTAAAACTACATCCGATAGTCCTAATAAAATTATATTGTGACTAAATGGTGAAGGTATATTTCCAGAATTTATTTCAACTATTTTAATATCCCCCTTCTCAATTTTTCTTAAAATTTGCTTTGCATGCTCTATATCCATAAAATCTTCAAGTATTTCCCTAAAAGTTTCTTCAATTACCGGAAAATTTTTCATTTTACCACATATCTCTAATAGCTTTCTGGCTGAAAGCTGTTGTTTACCTACTCTTATCTCATGACCCTTATAGTTTCTTAATATCATAAGACTTCTTACAGCTACATGTCTGAATCTCCTCCTCATTAACTCCGTTTTAAATACCGCTTTTCTTAAAATATTTTCAATATTTTTCGAAGATAATTCGTTTAAATCTACATTAGGTTTTACTCCACGTGGAAATATTAATGCAAATCCATGGTCTGTAACACTTATACCTATATTTCTCTTAACTTTTTCACCTATAATCCATGCATAGGCTCTTGACAATGCATCATTAGTCCTTCTACCATATAATGCATGAAAGATTAGATAATATCTTCCACCTGGATCAACATAATGTTCTATAAATAAATTTCTATGACATGGGAAATCTTTTACCCTAAGTGATTTCAAGTACAGATATTCTTCCTTAAAATATTGATAGATAGCATTTGCAGCTCTCAGATCAGTTCTACAGTTCTCCATAATATATTTTAAAATACGTTTCTTACCAACCTTTTTACGAAACATCTTAAACATTTCCTCCCTAAACTTTCCAATCTCCATTGCAAGATCGAAACTTAATGGGAGCATTTCTGAAAACCAGCTTGGAACAGTGGGTTTTAAGTCAAAGGCGGGCTTTACATATGCCCTTACTCCTCTAGACGAAATATATTCATATACCTTACCTCCAAGTATAAATCTATCACCAGGCATAAGTCTTTCAAGAAACTCTTCTTCAATGTTTCCAACATATCTCCCCCTTAGAGTATATACTTTTATCGCTACTTCTTCGGGAATAGTTCCAATATTCAATGAGTATATTACTCTAGCATATTTTCCCCTTCTACCAAACATTTCGTCTTCTTCATCATACCAGATCTTACCATATACCTTATATTTCTCAAGCTGAGCATATCCTCCTGAAATAAATTTTAAGAGTAGTTTAAACTGTTTTTTACTTAGGTTTCTATAGCAATATGATCTACGTATAAGTTTAAATGCCTCATCTACATTCCATTTTTTCTCAATGGACATACCCATAACATGTTGTGCCAATACATCTAAACAGTTTGTAGGAATCTTTATTCTATCAAGCCTCCCCTTATAAGCCTCTCTAACCATCACTGCACATTCAACTATATCATCTCTATCCATGCATATTAGCCTACCCTTACTTATATCCCTTAATCTATGTCCACTTCTACCAATTCTCTGCAGACATCTTATAATAGATTTAGGTGAACCTATCTGGGCCACCAAATCTATATATCCTATATCTATTCCAAGTTCAAGTGAGGTTGATGTAACTACAGCTTTTAATTCACCATTTTTAAGTCTCTCCTCAACATCAAATCTAACATCTCTACTAAGCGAGCCATGATGTGCTGCAATTTGATCCTCACTTATCTCTCTAACTTTTTTAGGCATCACTTGTTTTAAATGAAATACTACTCTCTCAGTACCACTCCTAGTATTTGTAAATATAAGTGTAGTCTTATGTTCCTTAATCAATTTGTAGAGCATTTTATACATTTTCTCTGTAATTATTTGACTTGGAGTATGTATTAAATCATAGACTGGACATAATACCTTTATATCCTTTTTCTTCACATAGCTTGTATCAACTATTAGACAATCTCTAGGCTTTCCATCATCCCTATATCCTACGAGAAACTTTGCAACTTCCTCCAATGGATTGATCGTTGCAGACAAACCTATCCTAGTAAACTCTTTTTCAACCATGTTTTGAAGTCTCTCCAGCGATAACGATAAATGTACTCCACGCTTATTTTCACATAATGAATGTATTTCATCAACTATAACCCATCTGACATTCCTTAGCTTCTCCCTAAACTTTGGTGCCACAAGAACTATTGCAAGAGATTCAGGAGTAGTTATAAGTATATGGGGAGTTTGTCTCAACATTTTCTGTTTAACATGTGGCTGTGTATCTCCCGTTCTAACAGCATGTCTAATTTCCTGAAGCTCTATTCCCCTTTTCCTGGCAATATCCTTAATTTCCCTTAAAGGAGTCTCAAGATTTCTATAAATATCATTGGATAACGCTCTTAAAGGTGAAATATAGACGGCATATACCCTATTTTCAAGCCTATTCTTCTCCGCCAACTTTATTAACTCGCTTATAATTGTTAGGAATGCAGCCAAAGTTTTGCCTGTTCCAGTTGGACTTGAAACCAATACATTTTTACCTTTCTGAATAGGTATAATTGCATATTCTTGTGGTGGAGTTAGTTTCTCAAATTTATTTATAAACCATTCTGCTACCAGTGGATGAAGTACCTTTAATACCTCACTTATACCGTATCTCTTTCTAGCAATGGATATCATTGAAGTCACCAAATATAATCTAAATATTAATAGAGAGCATTAAAATAACTTTATTCTTTAAAAATCAGTCAGATATAAATTTTTCATATAAATTTTTGGGTAAGGAACAGCATACATTTACTATTTTCAACCCATATTTTTTAATAACTTTCCTATCCGGTACAGCTATTCTGTCAACTAATTTTTCCTCAATTAATAGAGGATCTAAGAGAAGCTTATAAAAATGTGGTCTCATACATCCTAAAGCCAAGTCTTCTCTAAAATTTTTCCGGAATTTTCTAAACAAATCTACTATTTCATTAACTTTAGGTGGACTATATTTATCCATAGGCGTATTTTTTGTCGGAATAAATATTAATAATATTATTATATATGGTTTAAATTTCTTTACAATATTGAATGCCTCCATCTCCCTATCGATTAAACCATATTTAAATCCTATAGATATATGTGGAGCAACATACATTGATGTATTATTAGTTAAATAATATAGGCTTTTAATAAAATCATTCCTATCCGCATTTAACCCCATAATGTTATGTATAACTTCTTCATCAATAATAAATTCATAGTCAACAATATCTATACAACTATTCTCTAAATCTTTTACATCATTTTTATCAACTAAACCTGGATGAATACTTAATATTACATCCATTTCTCTCTTTATTCTTCTAAAAGCTTCTAGAAAAGGTTTATAGGGAAGCTTACCATATCTATTAAATCCACCGCTAATCAAAAATCCTCGAACATTTCTCTTATACATTTTTTTCACAAACTTATATAGCTGAAGAGGTGTCTCTACACTGTACATTCCTCTCAAATATCTACCCATACAATATTTACACATTAACTCGCATTTTAGTCCAGTAATACTTATTGGAATAAATTTATCTCCAGGAATAAAAGCTAAAACCATATTAATTACCTAAAAAATCCAATAAATCCTTAATAATCTTACATCTATCTCTTTCAACCATCTCTATATTTGGATAATTATATATTTTTCTCGGGCTCTCATTGTAGAAAGGCCTATTACAATATGGACATCCACTTGTAAGAAATGCATACTTTATCTCATTCCAATCCTTTAGATCTCTTAAGAAAACTTTTCCATTCTCAATATAAATTATCTCATCTAATCTATATCCTTTAGATAGTAGGAAACGTATAAGCTGTATAAGCCTATATTCGCTAAGAGAAGGCTGAGATCTATTGCTAAGCTTCGTATTCCTTATAGGTGTAAATGCAAATAATGCTACCTCACCTCCTATATTATATATTTTCTCCATGCATTTAATGAAATCCACCATACTTTCACCTAAGCCATAGATTAAATGAACATTAACCTTCCTCCAGCCAAATATCTTTACAGCATTTTCAATAAACTTTAAATAGATATTCCAAGTATATGGTTTTCCCATTTTTTTAAAAACATCGGGACTAGCAGCATCTAATCCTATTCCATAAAAATCTACACCTAAATCCCTATATCTATACATATAATCTATAATAATAGGTGTAGTTGCAACTGAGATAGGTATATTAACACCTCCCTCTCTAATCCTCTTCAAAATCCTATAAATCTCCTCTTCAAAACCAGGTTTAATAATACTTTGAATACATATCCTCTTAAAAACATCATTTTTCTTCAACGATTCAACCAGTTTATCCAGCTCTATTTTCGGCCAACTAATCCTCGAAACAAAAATTTTATTCGAACTATTCACAATACTTTGACTACAGAATAGACAACGAGCCATACATCCTTTTTCACCATACTGTAATAGATAAGCAGTATAGGGTACTGCATCCATCTTAACATCGATAAATTTAAGTAGACTCAAAGTACCTATAGA
>CAZKAY010000090.1:6057-7513 GCA_964550975.1 uncultured Thermoproteales archaeon
TGATTCCATAAAATTTTTCTGGCGGATATAGAAAGGGATTAGCAAAATCACTATCTCTAGTTATAAATATCGCTTTTTCCCTCACGACGTTTGAATAAACTGACTATTAGAAATAGATTTCGACACATATTTAACTGTATAGCCTTTAGATTGAAGATATCTATAGACCGATCTTGGTATATTTTCATCCAGTATAAATTTCGATGACACGATATTTTCTCCTCAAAATAATTGCAGCATATTTAAATGCCTCTCTAATCATATCTTCATTCAATTGCGGATATTCTTGAAGAACATCACTAATACTCCCACCTGAAGCTAGAAGCTCAAGTATATCAGAAACCAATATTCTCGTACCTCTAAAAACAGGTTTACCATGACATATCGAGGGATCAACAACAATATACTTAAGTTCCTTTAAACTCATGTAAACACCTATTATAATTATAATTTCACTATTATTATGTTAATCGATAATTTTTATTTCTATAGGTAATGTCCTGTTAAATACGTTATATTTATAAAGAAATGTTTAAAGCTTGCTAATATAGAGCTCAAGTCATTTTTAGAAAGAAAATGGATCTCAGGAAATTCTTGGAAATTAGTCAGTAATTTTTATCTTTATAGGTTGTGTTAAATTTAGATAAGTTATATAGATATTTTCATCTAAAAGATAGATTATTTTAAGACTGTGTATTATTTCTTCACCTTTATTTTTTGCAATTAAATCTAGTATTACTGGCAAAATATCTCCCTTATGCAAATTTGGCCTCGGATGCCCATAACCTAGAAGACTAATATTTTGTAAAGATAATAACTCTATGTCAATAATTTTTACATTATCTTCTAACACCTTAAGATATATTGTAATATTGAAGGTTTCATTAATTTTTACAATTTTTATAGACGGTTTAATTAAACTGGCTTGGAATGCACCGTCTCTTATTTCAAAGAGTTCTCCTACAATGGGATGACATATATAAAGTATATCTGCATTAAATTCATCGATACGTAGGAGACCGAGATAGGAGTACTTTATAGTAATCTTTGTAATCCTCCACCAACTATAGTTAAGAGGCCTAAACTCGCCCCACACCTCTATACATTTTCCCGGCTCTATTGTAAATGACTTATTGAGAAATTTAAATATAATATTCTCCGGTGGAGGCGGATTCAAAGAAATATTAAGGATATATATAGGGCTAGACTTAACATTTTCTACTCTAAATAAAGGTATCATAATTCTAATCTTTGTAGGATTAGCTGTATTAGTTATATCGATTTTCTCTGTATCACTAATCTTTAAATACGGGGGAGAAAAATATATTGATTTTATGGATAAAAATAGTATGATAAAAAATGAAATAATTAAAAAGAAAAGATGTTTTTTCATGGTAAAGGTTCCTCTACCTTCTTTGTTCATTATTTTAAATATTTTATTTTTCCAATATATATA
>CAZKAY010000091.1:0-183 GCA_964550975.1 uncultured Thermoproteales archaeon
CTTCTATACTTTTTAGAGTTATGAAGATATACGTATATGGTGTGTGGGGATACTTTGGAGATAAAGATGCTGTTGGAAATCGTATATTTACTGTTGAAATTAGAGATCAAGATTTAAATCTAAGATATCTTCAAATCTAAAAAAATCTTCTTTTTAGAATAAAAGTTTTTAAGGGATTAGAGA
>CAZKAY010000091.1:193-7141 GCA_964550975.1 uncultured Thermoproteales archaeon
TTTTGAAAGTGTTCTAAAATTTGTTTCTTCGATCGGATACGAGGCCGTTGAACTAGCTGCTTGGCGTGGGAGTAATCATTTAAATATTGATAAAGTATTGTCTGGAGGCGCTAGTGAGGTAAAAAATCTTGTTGAAAAATATGGTTTAATTATATCGGCTTTAAGTAATCATCTTGAGGGTCAACTTATACTTGGACCGCATGACGAATCTACTGATGAATGGTTTAAGGGCACTCCTGAAGAAAAAATTAAATATGGTATTGAAAGACTAAAGAAGACCATTGAAGCTGCATCTCAATTAGATGTAAATGTCGTTAATAGCTTTACTGGTATTCCAAATTGGTCTGCATGGTATATATTTCCACCCAGCTATGAAAAAATATATGAGGGATATTGGGAGCTATTTAAGGAAAGATGGCTACCTATTTTAGACTATGCTAAGGATCATGGAGTTAAAATTGCCTTTGAAACTCATCCGCAAGAACTAAACTATAATTTAGATACGGCCAAAAAACTTATAGAAGTTGGTGAAAAACATCCATCGCTTGGATTTAATTATGATCCAAGCCATTTTCTATGGCAACAGATGGATCCAGTAATATTTATTTATGAACTTCATGATAGAATATTTCATTCACATTTCAAGGATGTTGAAACTGTTCCACATCAGGTTGCTAGAACCGGAGTGCTTGCAACTGGTCCATGGAATAGAGTTGCCAGACCAGTTAGATTTAGAACAATCGGATGGGGTCAAGTGCCTTGGAGAAGAGTTATAACAGCATTAATAGAAACTGGATATAATTATGTGGCATCTGTTGAACACGAAGATCCTACAATGAGTAGAGACTCTGGAGTAAAACTTGCAGCAGAATATTTAAAGCCGTTACTTAAAATAGAACCCCCAGAGGTAAAACCTTGGTGGTAAAAATTTATTTTTTAACTATTTCTATAATCTCATATTCCTTTAAATAATCTAATTTAAATCTTATTCCTTTGTTTGTTTCTATAAAATCTATCTTCTTTCCAGATTTATGTGCATATATTTTTTCAACTGAAATATTCTTCAAACATACTTCGATATTCTTTATTGGAATGACCTCTCTAATGGGTCTCTCCATACCCCCACTATAGTTTATCAAAAATATGTATATCGACGTCTCATTACCTCTAAATTCTACTTCAACGCTTCCAGGAAGATTTTTAAATCCTAGTTTTAATGTTTCCCAAGGGTAAAATTTGTTAAAGATTTGAAGATATTCTGGAAATCTATTTCTCCAGTAGGTTTGAAAATAGTTTCCAGCAAAATATATACTTTTATTATTATATAGTATTGCCGGATCTTTATACCCCTCTATAGGATTGTATACTCCTCTTCTCTTCTCAATGAAATATCCATATATATTACATCCGATATTCTCTACTTTCACCTTATAAGGCATTGTTGGAATATACTTTTTTTCATCCGGAAGATATATGTAATCATAGAATGGGTTTTCGTCAAGCTCGATATAATTTAGTTTTAAGACATTTTTTAGAGCAAAATTTCCTCTAAATCTACCATATTCATTATACAGGGATGTAGTCATACTTGAATAAATTCTTCCACCTTTCTCTATAAATCTCTCAATATTTCTCGCCACTATATCATTCATGAAAGCTATATTTGGCAATACTAATATATCATATTTTTCTAACCTATTTTCAACGAGGGTTCTCTCATTAATTAAATCAAATGGGATATGAAGTCTATAAAGGATTTCACATGCACCATATAATGAATATATAAAACCTCTCTTATTTCTCTTTTTTATAGAAAAAATATTTAAATCTAGAGGTATATCTATGTCAAAATATATGTCAGCAGTTCTTTGAGAAAAGACTACAGCCGTATTCGCAAGAGAAAGGGTTTCACCTAAACCCTCTATATTTCTAAAAAACCTTATCTCATCTCTTAATACATCTCTATAAACATCTTTAAGTATTGGATAATGATAGACAAAATGTGGACTCGATCCATTTGAAATAATAGAGGCTAGTAGGAGTCTTATCTCTGGGGATGTAAGTGGATATGCACTCCAAGGTTTGTATGCTATATCGCTGAAAATCACAGAAGATTTTCCGAGAGACGCTGCCTCAAGAAACTTTGATGTAATACTCGTTCGACGAAAGTTATTGTCTGGATCTATTAGTCTTCCACCTATAAATCCTCCCTCAGCTCCAATTAAATCTTGAACATCAATCTGGGTTGAGACATCTCTACCATGAATCCAGTTTGCTCGAGGATGACCACCATTCATATAAACCATTATATTTGGATTAATTGAGTGTACAGCGTCCCTAAAATCCCTTAGAAATTCCTTAAGACTATTATATTTAAATTCCATAAACCTAGTATACTCCTTTGAAGTCCATTCATCCATCCTATATAAATCTAAACCATACTCTTTCAACGCTTTCTCTCTACAGAAATTACAATAACAGGTATCTTCAAAAAATACTGGTCCATCTAAAAATATTCCATCAACATCATATTTTCTGGCGATCCTCATTGAAACATCTATTATCCAATTTCTCCAATTACTATTCATACATGGAGTGACACTCCCAGGCAAATCATATAATCCCGTCTTAAATGTACCGTCAATTCTTTTTTGAAGCCATTCTGGATGAGATTCTTTAAATCCTTCCGGATACCAATGAACGTTTAAATATAAAAATATCTTTACACCATATCTATGTGCTAAGTCAAGATATTCTCCGAGGAAATCTCTCCTCACAACAATATTTTCATCCTCTATCGAAAAATATGCATATAATTTCTTCTGACCCCTTCTAATAAATCCAGAGATACCCGGTAAGTGTTGCCAGTTAAACCCTATCTCAGAAATAAGTTTAGCGAGATCCTCAGCATTAAGATCAATAGGATACCATTCAATGTCTCTACTATCGCCTATAAATAAAAGTCTGTTCAATTTAATCCCCATAGTAGAATAAGTTTTAAAGATATAAATTTAGTTTAATATTAGGAAAAATATTTAACTCACTATATCCATAGAAATTCATATGAGCTATAACGTATTTATATTGACATTTATAACGATATTTTTAGCTGAACTAGGTGATAAGACACAAATCATTACATTTTTATGCTCTACACAGACTAAAAAACATTTTTTCACATTTATTTCATCAACGTTAGCATTGGCTTCCTCCACCCTCATATCAATGTTTTTAGGCGGAATTCTAAGATACTGTATTCCAATAGATATTATAAACATATTAGGAGGACTTATCTTCATATTCATCGGACTATTTTCTTTGAGAAGAGAAAAAGTAGAAAATGGGATTAAAAAACTTCTCTCACCACTATCAATATTTATGCTGATATTTATATCAGAGATTGGAGATAAAACTCAAATAGCGTTAATTACACTTATGTTAAAATACTATAGTTTTTGGGAAATATTTTGTGGAGCAATACTTGGATTTATTCTTATAAATGGATTAGCAGTAATTATCAGTAGAAAGACTGCAGACAAGATTTCTACGAAAAGAATCAATATAATATCATCCCTAATATTTATAGGTATAGGTATTATTATGCTAATATATTATTGACATCAGTCTTGCCGGGTTTCCTCATTCCTCGGTTCGCTGAAGATTCATCACAAGATAATTAAATTATCCCTATATTTTTAAAATAGCTATAGCCTCATTTAATATTTTCTCTACAATCCTATAACTTAAGCCCGTCTCTATAGAGATCTCTTCAATAGATTTATCCCGAAGATCTCTTACTAAAATAATATTTTTCTCTACAAGTCTTTTTATGACATCATATTTAACTGACTTTAAAATCGTTATTGGATATAGTTTCTTATCCTCAATCATTTTTTCCAAACTCATATCTTTAGGATGCCGCCATCCTATTAATTTTACATTCATACATTTCCCATATCTTACCGCTTCTTTTGAAAATCTTGTATTTGAAACAACCCATACCTCATTAAAATAGGAAGACAGATCTAGGAAACGTGCATAAGTATAGAGAACGACTTTTAGATCTACATATATTCCCGGCTCACTGTGATGCTTACATTCAATCATAATTCTTTTACCATTCTTTTTTGCAAATACATCTATCTCGTGCTCGACGCATTTACCCTTAAATATTAGATTATTCTCAACATCATAACCATATTCTCTAAGAATATTTGCAAAAAATTTTTCGAATGGAAATCCAGATGGCCCTAATATCATTATAGATCTTTTCAAATCATATTTTGCGGCAAAGCGTGGATACTTCTTTATCAATATTTTGAGACATATATTATAGATCTCTCTCGTAGAAATTCCATTATATACCTTTTCTTCAACTTCATCTGCAACCTCTTCAGCTATATCTATGGGTGTCCCAGCTCTAACTAAAGATGAAATTATCTTAAACTTATTAAATAGCTCCTTATCTCCAGACGCCTTAACAACATATATTTTTTCATTCATATCTCCACCAATGTCTAGTCAAACCAACCATATTTATATCCAGTTTCATACATAACCAAAATATTTTTTATAGGTGTTATTGGTTGAATATTGTGGCATGGAGCCAAAATATATCCTCCATCTTTTCCAAGAACTTTTATATTGTATATAACTTCATTTTTAACCTCTTCTTCAGACCCAAATGGTAAAGTATGCTGGTTATCTACTGCTCCATGAAAAACTACTTTATCTCCAAATTCTCTTTTAAGCTCCTCTCTATCCATTCCCTTGCATCTCCATTGAATTGGATTTAATATATCTATACCTGCTTTAATCATATCTGGAATTATTTTTCTAATAGCTCCATCACTATGATGAAAAACATATACACCATGTTGATGGGCTAAATCTATCATTCTCTTCATTCTAGGAATAAAGAATCTACGTATCTGTTGAGGAGAATATAATAGGTCATTCTGTCCTCCAAAATCCTCTGCAACATAGCTTAGCATAATTCTTCCACCAGCCTCCTTATAAATCCTCCTAGTATTTTCATAGCAGAAGTCAAAGAGAATGTCTAAACAATACTCAACGATATCTGGATGACGTATAAGATCAATATATGCTTGCATTTCTCCCCTTAAATGTTTATATGTTAAAAATGGTTCGGATCCTCCACCGACTATTGGATAATTCTCTATATCTTTAATCTGATCTCTAATTACAGAATAATCGAAGAAATCTACAGTAGGCCACTCATAGTTTTCTTCAATCTCCTTTATAGACCTATATTTCGCCAATGGATGATAGATACATTCATTGTATATGCCAGCTCCATAATTTACAGGCTTATATTTACATCCATATATATCTGTATTTTTAGGTAGTGGTGGACCAATATATTTAGGACCTACATGAAAAGCCTTATCTATACGAAGCTTCTCATAAAGTTCTATCTCAGACTTACATTTAAGATTCTTCATAAGCATTTGGGTAACTTCTCTAGTAGCCCAGTAATCCATTGGAATTCTATCAGCTTTTTCACGTTTAAGGATCGCTAGCCATCTCTGTCTAGGTGTAAGGCTTTCAGACACAACGAATCCCTAATTCTATTTAATTTCCTCAAGTATCTTTAATATATTTTTAATACATATTTCTGACGCTATCTCTCCCATCTCAGAGAATTCTGCTCCTCCAGGCTTAACAACTTGTTCCTCACTTAACTGTTTTTTAGGTCTCCAATGGGTTTCTAGCGAAACGTATCCCTCATATTTATCTCTAATAAGTGCTTTAAACTGCTCTCTATAATTCACTTCGCCTTCACCTACAGGTCTAGCCTCATGTTTGCCAGATTTTCCTCTTCTTACACCATCTTTAACATGCATATGAACCATATATTTTTTAGCATATTCGTATCCAGTTGGGTATGGCTCTTCTTCATATGGGTCAAACAGATCGTTTCCAGGATCCCATACTGCTCTCACATTTTTTGAATTAATTTTCTTAATAAAATAGTCTAGATATCTGCCATTTGTCACAAAGGTTGAAGGCTCGTTTTCGATTGCAAGTATAATTCCCTCGGATTCAATTATATCTAATGGTTCTCTAAACTTTTCTAATATTCTATCTATATAGTCTTCAATTCTACCAATTCTCCAAAATGTAAAACCTCTTATAATATTTGTATCAAGACTCTTTGCAAGAGAAATACAGTTTTTAAGAATCATTATATGTTTACGATATTCTTCCCTACTATTTATATCTGCCTTAAAGAATGGAGACGCTATACAACTTATCTTTAAACCATATTTATTAATAATCTTCTTTATATCATTTATATTTGATAAAAGTTCTTGGGGAGGCTTATTCCATACAGTACGTATCTCAATACCTTCTAAACCATATTTTACGGCAAATTTAGCAACCCTTTCCAAATCCTGAGAAACCTCATCAGATATAACTGAAAGCTTAAACATGTTTTCACCAAGATATTAGAATATTAAAACTCATATAATAATATTATTAATTAAAAAATTTATTAATAATAATATAATAGACTAGCTTACTATAACTAATTGGAAACTTGTAAAAATTTAAAAATATTTGGTACTAAATTTATTTATGAGGTATTAATTTTACTATCCTGATCCCCTTTGCTGGAACTTCTATCTCAAATATAGCTTCACTTTCAATTATTTCTGGCTTATCTTCGGTTACTAAGACTAAATGTTTTAGTGATGGCTCCATTATTAAAATCTTATACTCTTTCTGAGACCGTCCAAAATATTTAGGAGGGGTTTGCTTATATTGATTTATGGCTATAAAGTTTAGGAGAAGGCGAACCCAATTAAAATAGAATATGCTATATATCTATCTCTCAGGATTAAGCCTCAGAAAGATTGCTGAAAGGCCTAGAGAAAACAAAATAATATATACCACCAAAAGTTACATATTCATCTTCTTAAC
>CAZKAY010000092.1:0-294 GCA_964550975.1 uncultured Thermoproteales archaeon
GAGCTAGAAAAGCTATCAAAAATAATATTCAAAGGTGATTAAGTTGACAGCACCTTTCTGTTATATTCTTTAGAAAAAATAATCGAATAGGATTAGAGATAAATATCTAAATAATATTTCTTTTTTGAAGATAAGGAGAATTCGATGATCATGATGCAGATATTCTTAAAGAATGTTTCATTTTGGTATGGAGATAGCGATAAGCCTGTACTAAAGAATATCAATTTAAAAATTGACAAAGGCGAATTTGTTTTAATAACAGGTCCTTCCGGATGTGGTAAGACTACTTTATGT
>CAZKAY010000092.1:304-6789 GCA_964550975.1 uncultured Thermoproteales archaeon
GAAATAAATATATTGGGATATGATGTTAGAAAAACTCCTACGTATGTTTTAGCAAAAAATGTTGGTATGGTTTTTCAAAATCCTGAAAATCAGCTTTTCCTATCCAGTGTAGAGAGAGAACTCGCTTTCGGTTTAGAAAATTTAGGTATGCATCCAAATGAAATTAGAAAAAAAATTTATTTCATCTCAGAGATTATGGGCCTTGAAAGTATATTAGAAAAAGCTCCTTACGAACTTTCTGGGGGACAACAACAAAAGGTAGCTATAGCTTCGATGCTTGTAATGGAGCCAAAAATACTTATTTTAGACGAGCCTACGTCTAATCTAGATCCTATAAGTACATTAAATTTAATAAAGCTGATCTCAGATTTAAATAGAAAACTTGATATAACTATAATAGTTGTTGAACATAGACTTGAGCTCATAAGTCCAATTGTTTCTAGAGTAATTTTAATGAAAGATGGTAGAATAGTATTAGATGGAGACCCTAGAAAAATATTTGTAGAGAAAAAAGCGGAGACCTTAGGAATAGGTATTCCAAAGGTTGTAGAAATTTATAAGGAACTCTGCAAGGAAAATATAAGATTAAGTAGAGTTCCTCTTTCTCCAAAAGAACTTGTGGATGAAATCAGGAGGATAGTATATGAGAGAAAAGATAATTGAAATAAGAAAATTGTGGTTTAAATATGAAAATATGTTTGTCTTAAAGGATATAAATCTAGATATATATAAAGGAGAAACAATAGCTATATTAGGTGAAAATGGGGCAGGGAAAACTACTCTTATAAAACACTTCAATGGACTACTTAAACCGACATTAGGATATGTAAAGGTATTTGGAAAAGATGTACGAGAATCGAGTGTGGCTGAACTTGCTAGAAAAGTCGGTATGGTTTTTCAAAATCCTGATCATCAATTATTTGCAGAAACTGTTTGGGAAGAAGTGGCATTCGCATTAAAAAATTTTGGATACAGTAAAAAGATTATCGAAAAAAGAGTTAAATGGGCTTTAGAAATAATGGGGTTAATACAGTATTCTAATAATTCGCCTTTTTCTTTAAGTGATGGAGAAAGAAAAAGATTATCTATTGCTTCAATATTATGTTATGATCCAGATATAATTATTTTTGATGAACCTACAGTTGGACAAGATTTTTATCAAAAGGAGCGCTTAGCAGAAATCCTAAAATTACTGGCTACAAGGGGTAAGACTATAATTGTTGTAACACACGATATAGAATTTATAGTAGGTAGATTTAATCGCATAATAGTTATTTCAAAGGGGAAAGTTATTGCAGATGGTCTTGCATCTAAAATTTTAACTAATATAGAATTACTGAGAAAAGCGAATTTGTATCCCCCACAGTTAATTTATGCAAACTATCTATTTAATGAGAAGAAAAATATATCTTATATAGAAACCCCGCGAGAGTTTGTAAAAATAATATTAAGGAGAGTATATGAGCCTAAAAGTCTTTGAAGGATTAAAGTTTAAGAAAAAGAATACAGTTATACATAGACTAGATGCTAGAACTAAGGGATTATATGTTATCTCAACAATGATAATAGCAGTTATATTTACAGATATAGTACCATTACTCTTATTACTCATCATATGTTTTGTATTGGCTGTTATGGCTAAGGTTGTAAGCGAATGGATAAAGACTATGAAAGGTGTAGCTATTTTTGCCCTCATAATTTTCATTTTAAACTTTATAACTATAACTGAAAATAGAATCAATCAGAGCATAGCAATGTTTCTCCGATTTCTAGTACTTTCTGCAAGTTTTTCAATATTCTTTTTAACAACAAGTCCAGATGATTTCTCTCAGGCACTTTTAAAGATGGGAATACCATATGAATATACGTTAATGCTTACAATCGCACTTAGATTCATACCGACATTAGCAAGAGACATTCAAACAATAATTGATGCCCAAAGAAGTAGAGGACTTGAATTGGAAAAGGGGAATATTATGAAGAAAATAAAAAACTATATTCCAATATTGATTCCTCTTATAATATATGAAATTAGGAGAAGTATTATGATAGCAGAAGCATTAGAATCTAGAGCCTTCGGCGCCGAGGTAAAAAGAACAAATTTATACGAAACAAAACTATCTCTCATAGACTATACCTCAATTCTAATAATATTTATATTTACTATTTTGATAATCTATCTGCATTATCTTCATATACTTCCATCGATCTTTTATTTAAAGCTTCCAGAAATATGAAAAACCTATTTTCTAGCCACTATCTTTACTATAGATCTATGAGTAAGTATATGATCTGCAGATATTCTTCTTTTCCTTTTAACATCAATACCAGCAATAAATTTTTCACCTAACTCTGTATGAATTTTATAGGCGAATTCTCTTACAGTTGTACCTTTAGGTACAAGGAATACATCAGGCAAAATATTGCCATCATGATCCACTAATTTATTTTCATCTTCCACTGGAAAAACTGCAATAACTCCTAGTATATCAAAAAGTGCGGTATTTAACGCTTTTTGTACTCCTGTAGATCCCCATTTCTTCAGTACATTTTCTCTTATATATTCAAAAACCTTTAGTTGCTTTGAATCTATCCTACTTTCATCCAATATTTCGAAATCAGATGTTCCAGGAATATACCTAATTAAACCGCTTTGGGCCGCCTTTCTCAATATGAGTTCAGCTAATGCAGAAACAGGTATAATTGTATATCTTTTAAAATCTTTCCTCAACCTTTTTATATACTCTGCTGCTATAGGTATATCAATCTTATTTGCAGCAATAACAATCGGTTTAGATTTTTCACGAACATTTTTTACAAAAGACAATAAATTATCATCGCTCCATTCTGAAAGCCTCTTCCTCTCTAATCCAACATCTTTTAGAGTATTTTCTACATCTACTTCATTTATACCTAAGCCGCTCAATTTCTGCGTTAGTATGAATACTTTATCTCTATCTAATCTTCTCGAAATAGCTTTCCACTCTTTTTTCAATATGCTAAATATCCACATATCAATTTCTCTTTCAAGAAATAATATGTCCTCTCCAGGATAATGTGAACCAGGTTTAACTCTCTTGCCCTCAATGTCAGTCGACCCGCTCGCATCAATCACATGGATTAGTATGTTAGCTTGCCTTAATTCATCTAAAAATCTATTTCCTAACCCTCTTCCTTTCCACGCATCTGGTACCAATCCAGCTACATCTATTAACTCTATCGGAATAAACCTTATCCCATCAATACATTTAGAATTTCTAGGGTTATCTTTTACACCCATTTCTTTACACACACATTTTATGCTTACATAGCTAATACCTCTATTAGAATTAATTGTTGTAAAGGGATAGCTAGCTATCTTAACATCTATAAGAGTCGCTGCAGAAAAAAATGTACTCTTACCTGTATTAGGCTTGCCAACAATTCCAACCTGGTACATCATTACACCTACTTCTACCAATACTTATCCTAAAGATAATATATAACTAATTCTATATTTAAGATCTCTATGGTCGATATGTATTTAGATAAAATTCTCTATGGCAGATAGTATTATGATGTTAAGGAAAAATAAAAGGGTAATGTACATTGTTATTTATACATTATTGACCTATCCTCTATACTATCCTCAAGTAGAGTTCATCTTAGATAAATATGGAGTTATTTACTTAATATTATATGGGATAAATTTACTCATATTAAACAAAATTAGTGAAGGAGATATAGGGATAATTTACAGCTACTTGTTTTATATTCTATCAGAGAAAATTGATTATCTAGTTTCGATGAAAGCTTTTATAAGTATGTGGATTACTCCGATCAAATTATTTTCAACTATTCTGATATCTTTTTTAAATGAAATACTTTTATCGTTAAGTATGAGTAAGAAGAACTTATTTAGATATTTATATTTATTTATATTATTCTTGATATTAACAATATTAGTTATTTTCTTCCCTATCTCTTTACCCATATTTACCTCATTAACTATCATTCTCCTATTTATTTATCATATATTAGAAAAAAAGAGGATTGATTTTATCTTTATAATAAATTTGGCTTTAACTATAATTCTCATAACCCTTCTTCATGACACATGGATATTTTTCTACAATATTCCACTAATTTTTATTTCAACTAAGACTCTATTAAAAATAAAATGGAAAAATATTTTTCTTCATCAAAGATTAAATTACGTTTGGGAAAAAATTTTTCACAGGAAAAATAGGAAAAACATTATCTATAAAATTTATCTTATCGAAGAAAATTAATTTATATTCCTTAGTTCTCTTATCTTCTTAGCTATGATCTTTAAAAGCATATTTTTAGACATTGTACCAGGTTTTTCTACTAGAAGCCTATCGCTATATTCAAACCATACTGCGGGATGTTTCTTATTAGGTTCAATCTCATATTTTAAATTTAGCTTTTTCAACGCCAATTCTATTTCTTTTATACTTATTTTCTTAACAGCCAAAGAGAGAGGGACTTTTCTACCCATCCTTCTACTTTTTTGAGCATCAAAATATACTGGCCAAATTATTATTTTATCTCTCCTCTTCATAACTATTCTTCCTTTATTAATACGGCATTCAGAACTCCATTTTGACCAACTCTAGAAGTTACCTTAGCTAACCCTATTTCCGTTCTGATAATCGCACCTTTTGTTACTATCTTTCTTCTATCATAGTCCTTGCTACTCGGATTTGATATTACAGATAATACTCTAACTCTCTTTACAATTCCTCTGTCTACAGCAATATTAGCATGAGCCGCGGATAATAATTTTACTTTAATTCCACCTCCCTTTGTTCTAATTAATTTTCTCTTCTCAGCATCACTAAGTCTAGTTTCAGTCGGGTACCCTCCCATAAAGTATTTTCTCTTAACTTTTACATTTTTACCCTTCTTCCCGCCGGAAATTTTCCTTAAATCATTTGCGTGATATTGTACCATTATAACCTCCTATTCTAGAAAATGGAAAAATTATTTAAATAATTTACTCTTTTTTAGACTTTGATATTAATTCTTTTACACTATTCACTATTTTGTCAACAAGATCCTTCGCATCACCAGGATCTATTATTGTAGCAGATGCAGCTGCAACCTCTATTCCAGACACTTTTCCTAACCTCTCCTTAGACGGAACATAGATATATGGAACACCCTTTTCCTCGCAAAGTAGGGGTAAATGAGCTACAATTTCGGGCGGATCTACATCCTCTGCTATTAATACTAGTTTTGCAAGCCCCCTTTCTACAGCTTTAGTGGTCTCATTTGTACCCTTTTTTATTTTACCAGTTTCTCTAGCCTTACTTATAGCTTCATAAGCTTGTTCAGCTAATTCATTTGGAACCTCAAATTTCACATAAAAAGGTTTTTTACTCATAATTCTCACTCATTTTCATCGATCATTCAATATTATTGAAGATATAGTATATTTTAAATTTTTCTATAGGATTAAGTGTAAATGAAATTAAAAATATATATTTATGTAAACATAAATTAACTTGAGATGGTGGTATAATGGCTATGGCTTTTGTTATGGTAAGTACTGAAATTGGTGCTGAAAAAGACGTATTGGCAAAATTAAGGGAAGTAGAAGGTGTTGTTGAGGCTCATATTGTTTATGGGGTATATGATTTAATAGTGAAAGTGAAAACTGAGGATCAAACAAAGTTAAAGGATATAATTACCAAATATATTAGAAAAATGGATAAGGTTAGATCTACACTAACAATGATAGTAGTAGAAGGATTTCAAAAATAGTTAGAGGACATTAATGATCAAAATACATATAGGCATAGATGATACTGACTCCTATAAAGGTGGTTGTACAACATATATAGCATCAATTTTAAGTGAAGAATTAGATAAAAAAAGATGGATAAAAATTATAGATTATCCTAACTTAATAAGGTTAAATCCAAACATACCGTTTAAAACTCGAGGTAATGGTTCTATAGCATTTAGAATACTTATAGAGAAATATAAGATAGATAAATTAGTGGATAAAGTATGGAATACTGTTTTAGAGAATTCCTTTCTATATGGTAAGACTTCCCCCTCTGTAGTTTTCTGGGAAGGTGAAATAAATAAGGAAATAAGAAAATTTTACAATAGAGCTCTTACTACACTGGTCTCCTATTCGTATTTGGATAAAATTATTGAGAGAAATTCAGATAAAATAACTATATTCTTTAAGGAGAAGAAGAGAAGTCTTATAGGAGCATTAGCAGCTATAGGTGGAATACTTACTTCGGATTATACTTTTGAGTTAATTGCCTATAGAGACCCTAGTATAGATACAAGATATAGAAAAATAGATTTTTTATCTGTAATTAGATTTGACCGGAAAATTAGACCCTATACCTTTAATAACTTTGATTATAATAAGAAAAGAATTTTAATAACTCCTCATGGACCAGATCCCGTTATCTTCGGTATAAGAGGAAATAATCCTAAATATTTGCTAAAAGCCTTAA
>CAZKAY010000093.1:0-6752 GCA_964550975.1 uncultured Thermoproteales archaeon
TAAGATAAACGATATTTATTTTATAGATACCTTTTTGGAAAAAATTTTTTACAAATATTTATTAAAGAAATTCTATGAAATGGACCCTGATGATAGAAATGTTTTAGTCGATTTCATCAAAATACTTCTGATGAAGTATAATGTGATAGCCATTACATATTGTAATATTTGGGACATTGGTCTGGAAATTTCAGAAAAAATTTTATTAAAAGATAAACTAATAGAAGAAAACATAGATAGATTTCTATATAAGTTAGACAAAACTCTCTATAAACATTTTAAAGAAAAAAGAGTGGATCTTCTTGAGAAAGATTTTGATTTGATATTAATAAGGTGTGCAAATAGATTTTTTCTTAAAGATGTTTTTAGTATAGCTCCTTTGCTAGGAATAATTTTTTTAGTTGAGAACGAGATAAATAATCTGATTAAAATAAGTTATTTAATTTCAAGTAAAAATTACGATTATATCCCTATAAAAATTGTGATAATTTAGGGATAAATATGCCAGCAGAAATGGTGAAATTTAGAATAAAGATTCCTAAGAAAAAATGGTTTAGTTTTATGGCATTTATAGCTAGCCTAGGATATTGTCATATTAATGCTAAAGGCGGAAATTTTACTGGAAACAAGATATATTTGAGAAAAGTTAGAGATATTTTAAGAAAGATAGATAGGATATTAAATTTTCTTAAAACGAAAGAAGTAAGTATAGTAGAAATAGGATCTAGGAAAAAATTTATAATTAAGGGTACCTTGGACGAAATTCTTATAAGTTTAGAGAAAGAAACTAATCAGATATATCATGATATACTTATATTAGAGGATAAAAAGGAGATACTTAAGGAGCTTTTAAAGAATAAAAATAAGATTATCCCTATTTTAGAAAAAAATAATTTAATATCGGTTCCATCATTTAAAAATATAAACGTATTTCTCGGGATTACATTAAAACCTTCTGAGAAAAACATAGAAAAAATGCGAGAAAATATTGAAATATATAGAATGGCAAGGCTAGATACAAAATATAGAAAGCTTTATTTGGGCAGTCTTATTTTAATGGTCTCTAAAAAAATAGAGGAAAAGAGTATAGATATCTCTCCTCTTAAAGTCATTCCTATAGATACATTCATACGTCTATCTAGTCTTAAAATAGATCCTTTATCTCTTAAGGAAATATGTATAAATCTGGAAAAAATACTTCAGAATACCTCAAGATATAAGGTTATTAATAATTATTTAGAACTCTCAGGGTTTATACCCTCTGAAAATAAAAACGATTTTATCAGGAAAATAAGAAAAAAATTCCATGAAGCCAGTATTACGATAGAAAAAACAAAAAATAATCCTATTTATATAAAGTCTGTATTTAGACATATAATAGGTATGGCTGGGTATCCAATGCAAGGTGAAATTGACCCTACCCCTATATTCAGCATAACCTTTCCACTTTTCTTCGGACTTATGTTTGGAGATATAGGTCATGGCTTGGTCTTATTAATTGTTGGACTTCTGTTATACAAATATTCTCCATATCATAGTAGGCGAGACTGGGGTAAAATACTTATCTTCATGGGTATTTCCTCACTTTTCTTCGGAATTTTAGCAGGTGAAGTATTTGGAATACATTTAAAAATGTATAAACCCTTAATTACAATATATAAGGAAAACGAGCACTATGAAATAGATATAAACAGTTTAATGACTTTATTAGGCGTCTCAATGCTTATTGGAGTAATACATATAACTATTGGATATATATTAAGGGTAATGAATCTAATGAAAAATAAAGAATATGATGAAGCTATTTTCTTCTATATCCCACTAATAATAATGTATATTTTCAGTATATTATATATTAGCTCAACACCATTTGTAGGAAAAATTGTTTCAAGAGATATAGGAAACCTATCATTAGGCGTTTTAATCGCATCTATAATAGTCATTCTTTTCAGTAGACCTGAAAAAATATTTCATAGTTTTATTGAACTATTTATTAGTATTCTGGAAATGGCATCAAATACTATATCCTACTCAAGGCTAATTATATTGTTTCTAATACATACTTTCTTAATGCAAGCTGTAAACTTGGCACTTCCCTTGGGAATAATGGGTATACCAATACTAATTGTAGGAAATGCTGGGATAATAGCATTAGAAGGATTAATGGTGTTCATCCAAGCCTTAAGATTACACTTCTATGAATTCTTCAGTAAATTCTATAGAAGTGGAGGAATACCTTATTTACCATTATTAATAGAATCAAGGTACTCATCTCTAATAATTAAATCTGATAAGTATGTTATCAAACTATAATCTAAAATGGCCAGCCATTATAACCAGCAATAAATTTAATTTGATTTAGCTGAATATCTTTAACCTATTACATTTATATCAGGATTATTCATTTTCTAAAAATATATTTTAGAAAATTATAATTTATCTTATTTCACACATGTAATTTTTGGGCTTATTTCTATCAAAATCCTCCCTTATATTGTTCAATGAAAATAGAAGTATATTCTCTTTCCTCTGAAAAGTAAAACCAGTCTTACAATATAAAAAGCATATATTTTCTTTATCATTTTTCCTCCATTAAATTTTAGTCCACATTTTACCTCTATAAAATATGCTTTTCTCGATCTCTCATCTATTGCTATAAAATCTATTCAATATCTTTATACCATTATAATGGTAGAAAAAATCTGGATTGGAATAGATTAAAAATTTGCTACTTTCTTTGTTTATATGTGTTTAGTATTTTTGTTGTAGCTATGTATGATGATGTAACTATTAGCATTACTACATATGCTGCTGTTGTTATTGTTAGTACTAGATCTAATGTGAGTATTTGTGCCATTATTGATGCGATTAGTATTCCCATGGTTATGTATGTTAGTTTTAGTGATGTTTTCTTTGTAAATATTTTTCTCTTAAATATTCTGTCTAATGTCATGTTTACTGGTGTTACATATATTATTCCCAGTAGTGTTGATATTATTGTTCCTGCTAGGTATACTGCTAGTTCACTGTTTAACGGGACTATTGGGTTTACGATGGTTGTAGCAAATAATAGTGTTCCTAATAGCGGATATAATACTATTCTCATAGGTATTTTTAGTTCTGGACATTTTAATATTATTTGTGCTATCTGTGGACTCCATGAATAATAGAATGTATTAAATGCTGTGTAGAATCTTTGTCCCGCATATGTTGATAGTACTATGTTGTCTCTAAATCTTCTTAGTAGGTTTACTTCATCGCTTACTTCTGAACCATATGTTGCTGTTGCTATAATACACTTCTTTTCCTTTATTGTTATTATGAAGGTATCTGTTTTCTCTTTACCATCTCCTGTACCTTTAACTATTACTGTATATGTTCCTTTTGCTGATCCAGTGTTTATTGTTAGTACTGCTGATCCAGGTGGTGTTACTTTCATTGGGCTTAGAGTATATGTTGCTCCGCTCGGTATACCTATTGCTGATAATGATACCGGTTTTGCTGTTCCTGATACTAGGTTTACTGTTATTACTACTTGTGCTGTTTCACCTTGATTTACTTCTAGGCTTTTCGGGCTTACTGATATTGAGAAGTCGAATTTTGTTATTTTTAAGGTAAAGCTATCTGTTTTCTCTACTGTTCCATGTTTTCCCTTTATTGTTACTGTGTAGGTTCCTGTTAATCCTGTTGTTTTGATCGTAAGTACTGATGTTCCTGGCGGCGTTATTGTTGTTGTGCTGAAGCTATATGTTGTTCCTGCCGGTAATCCTAATAGTGATAATGTTACTGGTTTTCCTGTTCCTGATAATAGATCTACTTGTATTGTTATTACTGCATCTTGTCCCTCATCCACTGTTATCGTTTTTGGTGATACTTTTACTATGAAGTCGAAGGGTTTCTCAGTTATTGTTAATGATAGTGTTGCTGTTGCCTCCTTACCATCTTCTCCCACCCCCTTAAATACTACCGAATATGTTCCCGGTGTGGCTGATGCTGATACATGGATTGTTGCTGTTGTTGAGCTTCCTGGGTTTACTGGATTTGTTGAGAATGATGCTGTTACTCCTGGCGGTGCGCTTATTAGGCTTATTGTAACCTTTTTGTTGTATCCTGAGATCGGGTTTACTGTTATTGTTGTTGTTCCGCTTCCTCCTTGCTGTATTGTTAGTGATGGTGGTGATAATGATAATATGAATGCTGCCGGTTTTACTACCTTTAGTGTTATCGTTTTTTGATCCGATACTCCTGTTCCTATACCTTTTACCGTTATTGTATGGGTTCCAACCGGCGTTGATGATGATGTTGCTATTGTTAGTATTGAGTTAAATGGCGGTGTTCCCTGACTGGGGTTAAATGAATATGTCACTCCACTCGGTAATCCTGTTAGGCTTAACTGAACTATTCCAGAATAGTATTGTGCTGCTACTGTTACCTGAAAGGTTGTTGATTCTCCCTGTACCACTGTTTTAGTTGAAGGTGATACTGAGACGCTAATGCTCGGTAAATTGTATTTAATTATTAGTTTAGGTCGATCTTTAACGTTTCCCGTATATTCTCTAGAGTAGAAATAGACGTAGCCGTCGGCTGTTCCAGCAGGATATATAATGAAACCATAGTTTGGCTTATTATGCTTATGTAATTCTATAACTAAAGTTGTTACATCTATTTCATATGTTTTAATTGTGGGATCTGTTTTATATATTACGAAGTAGCTATATGGTGATGTATAGTAGTCTCCACCATAGTTAGACCATGAAAGTGTGTTTGTCCTTTTTTCCCATGTTGCATAGTTTTCAAACCAGTATTTTGATAATAATTTTACATAAAATGATTTAAAACTTGTAGTAAATGCTGCCTGACTATATTTTTTGAGAACTAGTTTTGCCGATATTATTACTGCATTATATGGTATTGTTGATAATTTGAAATAGAGAAGTACATGCCTTCTTTTTCCTGAATATGTTCCTAAAAGTAAATATTGATGGGATCCAAAGTTACTTGTACTAACTTGTTCTGATATAAATGTATCTTTAGAAGCATATATTGTTGTAGTATAGGATGCTTTTAACTTAGGTATTTTATTCACTATTAGGATTAATGATATTAGGGTTGCTAAGATTATTATTGTTTTTATTTGTGTCTTTATCATATGCATCATTTATCAATATTTATGGATAATGTATATATTTATTATGCTTAACACTTTTATTTTCAATATTTTTCATAATTATATATTTTTTTAAAAATTTTAGTTTTATAGAATAAATGTGCATGCTTTTTGATTAATTTTAATCATTTTTACTTCATTTAATGTTTTAGGCCTTTAATATCTACTTTTTATGTCTAGTCTTGCACATTCCTCTATGTAGTAGTCTCCTGTTTCTATTTTCTCTATAGCTTCTCTTAGCTTCGTTACAATATTTCTAATAGAAAACTCGTTGTATTTGTGTCGCTTATGCATAGTATTGGTTTTTCTATTATGTATAGTGTTTAAGCATTGTTCTATCGTTTCTAACTATTAGAATATAGTCGTAGTTGTCTTTGTTTCTAAATGTGTATTTTATTTTTTAGAATTCTATTATTTTATAAAATTTATTTTCCACTTGCTTTTGGCAGTATTTTTATCGTCATCATCGAGTATTACAATTTAGTATTTTATGTTGTTTAGCGTCCACAAAACAACATAAAATACGATACTTTGTAACCATTATCTTCAGTAAAATTCAATATAAAATGTATTATTAAGCTTTAAATAATTTAACCTCAAATTAGAGATTAATCTAGGCATATATTAGATATCATCTTCTCTAAAATACTTTGGATATAGGAAATACATGGAATATGAAATTATGGGTCGATTTTCTTTTCCAACATATATTCAAATAATGAATCAATATACTGTTTAGAATACCTAACTATTTCATTAAGATTATTGTAGATAACTTCTGTTTTAACGTCGGCATACATATGTACAATAATATTTCTTAATCCAATCAAGTTTTCCATAAATTTAATTACATCACTTCTACATAGATTTAGTTCTCCAATACTTTTAATGCTATCCCTATATGTTTTAGGAATATCTCTACCAGTTTTAAGTAAAATATAGTTTGATAAATCTATACAGAATTCGGCTATCACTTGGATTGCTCTTTCAGCTGCATAAATCTTCATTACATCTATTAGAAACTCCTCTCTATCTAAATTCTTTAAACTCTCCAGTATTTTTAAAGCTTCTTTAAAGCTTTTCAATCTACTTAGAAAATGGGTTTTCAAGACTTCACCCATTTCAATTCTCTTTCCATAAAGCTTTTCTCTATATATCTCCAATCATCATACCATTTTAATGATTTTATGACATCACTATAATATTCCTCTTCATCTATACAGTATATTAATACTCCATTTATAAGAACTTCAAATCTTATAATAGGGTCACAGTTATTCAATATAATTATATCTATATTATCTATCCCTATATCTGAGACCAGATCGGCTAAAAGCTTAAAAATATTTTTACCTCCCCTAGGAGCATTCTTTATCTTTATAGCTATATCTATATCGCTTTCACCCTCAACATATCTTCCCTCTACAAGTGAACCATAAATGATAACATAGATAAAATCATATTTTTTAGCTATTTGCCCAATCCTTTTTGTTAAATATTTAATAATTTTCTCTCCATCCATAGATATTCAATACATTAATATATTATCTACTATTTAGCCTTATCGTAGACATTAAATATGATA
>CAZKAY010000094.1:0-6536 GCA_964550975.1 uncultured Thermoproteales archaeon
ATATACAACCCTAAATATCCAATATTTTTTACACAATACTATTTCTCAAAATATTAACCATCATTTTATCAAATCTCTTAGCAACTATAATTAAACTTATTCCTATAAGTATAAGGCTTAATCCAATATAAATTAAATCCCTATCAAAACCATATAATGTAGTATATATGTCAACTTCTACTTCCCGTCCCCATCCGCTAGAAACATTTATCAATAGAAAATAACATTTACGCTCCATGCTAAGCTCATCACATAAATAAGTTATATTATGATAATACTTAATATAACTAATATTTTTGTTCTTTAATCTAATATTTAGTCCAGAGAGCTCTAAGTCTTTAATACCCCTTCTATCTATTATATATAGATCTATACTTCCATTCTTCACAATTACTTCTAATTTTAAATTTCTTGGAGGTGCACTAAATCCATCAATATACATTTTACCAGTTTCTAGAAACATGGAGTTTACTGAGCTCCAATTACTTGCTCTAAATAGACTAGATATAATTATTGCGATTCCAAAAGCCATAAAAATTTCTCCAATTATTTGATATCTCATTCTCCCACCTAATCAATATCCATTTTTAAGAAATATATGAGGGATAATATTAACATTACAATTGTTATAGATAAATCTAGACCTAAAAGTTTTATAACATTGAGATAGGATACATCTTTTCCAAGCCCCCATATATATGTAAGAGTCATCTTATAAAAATACATTGGATCAATATATTTTAACTCTGGAAATTGAGATGGCAACGTAAATATGGACAATACTAGGAATAGCGATATAATGCTATTTTTCAATATGAGGGAGATCAAGGTTACAATAGAAACTATGAATAGGGTTTGTAATAATATTAATGGAATCAATATCATGATATCGGTAAGCAATACACGATTTAATATATAGATTCCAGCAAATATATGTGATGATAGAAAGATTATATACGGCGGTAAAAATATATTTATAATATTACATATAAAGAAAATTTTTCTACTTATAGGTAGGGATAAAGGAGTTTTTAATATATCTCCACTAAACCTACTCCATGTAAAAACACATGTTATCGTTAAAATTATTACATATATATTTGAAGATGATTTTATAGCATCTACCATGGCGCTTAGATTTTCCAATCTCCCCATATTAGGGAAAAGGGGATTCTCTGAATAAAGTCCTGACTCATAGTAGAGTAGAGAAAATATTGTGATTAATACTATGTTTAATCAGAGAACCAATCTACTCCAAACAATATTCATTTCAAAGGAAATTATATTAGCCATTATCTTAATAGAATTTTTTAATGGCAAGGTTAAACACCTCTTTAAGTCCTCCTATAGGCTTGAAATAATATATTTGAATAGAAGTATTGGATAAGAGTTTTGAAAGAATACTGCTTAACTCATTAAAGCTTTTCACCCTAATTATTAAACGATTTCCTCTAACCTCAACTACATCTATATTTCCTATATTTTTAAAATATTCTACCAATAATCTAGGATTATTCGACATAATTTCATAAATATTACTACTATATTTAGCATAGAGATTTTTAAGATAATCCTGATCTATAGCCTTACCCCTGTATATGAAGACTATCCAACTACATATTTCTTCCAATTCTGGCAATACATGGGAAGATATGAGGAAGCTTATATCATTCTCTTTACTTATTCTCCGAATATATTCTAATAATTTTCTCCTCTTAATGGGGTATAGATTTGCTGTAGGTTCATCCAATATTACTAATTCTGGTTCACCGATCAATGCTTGAGTTAGACCCAGCATTTTAAACATTCCGGCAGAAAGAGTTTTAATCTTTCTATCCAAATATCTATCTAATCCTAATTCTTTTAAAATCTCCATTACTCCTCTCTTATCACCATTTTTTACTTTAATCACATGTCTTAAATATTCATATACCGTTAGATTTCCGGGAAATCTCTCATCCTCCAATAATACTCCAACCCTACTCCTAATCTTTAAGGAATCTTTAATAGAATTATATCCAAGAACATAGGCTTCACCCCTATCAGGCTTCACCAGACCTATCAATATATGGATAAAAGTCGTCTTACCAGAACCATTAGGACCTATTAAACCACTAACCCCTCTAGGAAACCTCACCTCTAAACCATCTAAGGCTACTATTCTCCCAAAATTTTTGTATAAATTTACCGATTCAATTATCGAATGCATAATTTACCATAATTCTTATATAATACATCCTATATATATTGGTGTTGATATGAAGAGATACATTATTTTAAAATATATATCAAATTTTATCTTATTAACAACAATTATAGCAATTATCTTTGCATCCGTGATTAATGTAATTGCACAGATATATTATGATTATGATAAAAGACGTAGCTGGTGTTCAAAGATATGGGTATGCTAAGAAATCATAAGAAATTTATTCTTTTTATTTTTATCTTATATTGTCTATTGAACATAGATACGATGTTTTGTCAGCCTTATCTATGGTTGAGAAAGGGTAGTTATTTTATATATAAGGTTTATACGTATAAACCGATGCCTTTCTATCTGTTGAAATGGGAGGTAGTTAATATTAGTGGTAATTTTGCCTATATTAAAATAACTTTATTAAATTATAGTAAAAGTTGTGTGGTGAAAGTAAATATTTTGACGAGAGAAGTCTATATGAATGATAGAAAAATAGGTATAACATACATGTTTTTTAAAAGATACCCTGGAAATGAGAAGGATGAAATTATCTTTAAGTATAAGGAGAAAATTATTAAAATTCCTATAAGTATAGAAACAAGAACATATGCGGTGACCCTTAAGGGAATTCAAAAGGCCTATTATTGTAATAGCGATAATTTTACTTTTCTCTATGATTATGATACTGGTATATTGATAGAGGGATTCATTGGCTATTTAGAGGATACGGCACGTGAGGCATTTTTTAAGGCTATGGATGCTATCGGCATATATTTATTCTCTACTAATGATGAATATACTTTATATGATACTAATGTCGACTTAGGGCCTCCCGATATAACATATACTATTAAACATTTTATATCTGGAAACTTTCCATTAATCTTATTCATAGCTTCACTTATTTTTTCAATCATCTTTCTATATAGGAGGAGAAGGAAGATTACTACTTAAAATTACTATCATGTTTTAATTAAATTTTTAAGTACATGAACATATTTTCTTTCATAGGAGATAAATGCTTCAGCATATTTTACACCCATTTCTAATCCTCTAAATTTCATCATTTTTTCATGAACTGGATACCAGGTTTCTGGAAAGCAATTTTTATGGAGATAGCAAGCCTTTTTCTTAATCTCAGCTTTTTCTGTTATATCAATATATATTTCAGGGATAAAGCAGTGAGTCTGTACTCCAGTCATAACTTCATAAAAATAGAGTAAAGGTCTTTTCTCCGAAGCAATTTTTCTTACAGCACCTATAGTTAGAATTCCAACAGACCTGTGGTCTGAATGAGTATCTATAGGCCAGTGAGTTATAACGAGATCTGGGGCATGTTTCTCAAGGACTTCTCTAACATCTTCTAGGGATTCTCTAGTCACCCATACATTACCATCTTTAAAGTTTAAAAAGATGATTTTAGCACCCAATAATTGGAAAGCCATAATAGCTTCTCTTTCATTTATTCTAGCATTTTCCTCAAAACTACCCATTTTTCCAGTAAGTCCACTTCTGGTAAATGAAACAGCTATAACTTCATGCCCATTTTCACTTAATAAGGCGATAAGTCCCCCGGCTCCAGAATCAGGATCATCTGGATGAGCCCCTAGAATCATAATTCTCAACATTTCACCCAACCTATTATATGTGAAAATAAATAAAATATCTTTTATGTTAGTTAGCTAGATGTTAATATCTTAGGTTTGATTTTCTTCTCATAGTCCTTGATCATTGCTTAAATTAAAAATATATTAACTGTATAAAACTAGGTTTTCAATGTAAATGATTTTAACAATATGTCTTCTACAACACCTCTATTATTGGCTGGATCATATATCGCCTCAACTATTTTATCATAGTCTAGGCTATTTATTCTATCACAAATAACTTTAATTGCTTTCATGTTTAGGATTAAGGCTTTATCTACAGGTATTCTCACAGGATTAATATCTATTCCAAAATATTCTCTATATCCATACATTTTTAACACAAAGAATCCTGCATACATTTGTTGCCAGCCAAGTACGCCTACATTTAAATCTTGATCATAGTTACATACTGGATTACTATTTAGATGTAGATGTGCTAGTCTACCTTCTCTCATAACGGACGCCAATGTATATGGAAAATCTTCATAACCCATTAACGCATGTCCAAATTCGACGTTAAGAGTTACTAAATGATGGCCTTCCTCCAGAATCCTCCTATTTTCCTCATTTTTTAATAATGATTCTACTCTTTCAGCCATTATAATTCCATTGGCCGTATGTCTATAAATATTATTTCCCCTAGGCTCAAATGGTTTCGGTTCTAATGCTATTCTAACACCAGGTATTTCATCCATCGCTTCAGCTACTCCTTTCTCAAATAGATCCCACATTCTATAAAAGTTTACTTCAAAAGGATTTTCATATCCATCTATTCCAGGCCATATGACAGCGAAATTTGTATCCAACTCTCTATTCATTCTTAGCGATTCTATAAGCCTATCTATAGCCTTTCTCCTAATTTCATTATAAGGATTTGATAGAGATCCAAATTCAAAATCTCTATCATAAAATAGGTTCGGTATAACTGTTAATACCTTTATTCCAGTTTCTTTATCCAAATCCTTATATAAATCTATATTATCCCAATTTATTTCATTAGGATAATGAGCCTCAATTCTAAAACTATTGTCTATATAACCCTCATCAAACATTTTATAAATTATCTGTAGCCGTTCCTCTATAGTTTTTTCAGGCCTATATTTTTCATGAAATCTGCTTGCTGCCGGAGAGAAATACCATATCCCAGCAGAAAATCTTGGCTCCAGCCTAAATTTATGTAAGTGATCTAATAATTCGTCTTTATCCCTAAATATAGTTTGATAACGTAAATCTTTTAGCATATTTACACCCTATATTAACATATATAAAACCTTTCTAATATCTATTATGTATTTTTACCTACAACTATTACTTTACCGTTTTGACATGGAAAAACATATTCCATAAGGCCGTCTCCATCGATATCAGTTACTCTTGAATGTACCTCACCATTATAGAAGAAATCTTTTCGCCTAATTTCATGGAAGGGGATTTCAGCTAAAAGTTTTCCTAGAGGGTTAAAAACAAATATTTTAAGTCTACATTTAACATCTATTTGAGGAGCATTCCTATGTCGAACTATCTGCTCCGCAAAAATTACTTCATATTCTCCAATATTTTTCCAATCAACTGCATGTACCCTCGTCAGAGTTACCCCATACCCCGGATAAGATTTTTGATCCACTATAGAATATCTATGCTTACCAAATATCCAGAGAGTTTCTCCATTAGGATCAAGCATTCTACTCTTACCTTCATACCCCCAAAGTTCAGATATAAAGGAGATACGTCCAGGACCTATTGGATTAGGCATATGGGCTATCCATTGTCCATGGTCAAAAAGGTTTGAGGAATCCCATATAACGTTTCCCTTAAAATCCAGTAAAAACCCCTTTTCAACAAGTATTTCCTCTTCTCCTCTTCCTCTAAAATCCGCTATAGCAATATCATCAAAATGTGTATCATCTATTAAATCTCTTACTCTTTTTCTAAAAATCATTCTACCTTTTGAATCAACTATTATTAAATCTCCCTCAACTTTTGGGCTTGCATATCTGATATGATCAACGCTTAAAAATGCTATAACATCACCTTCTCCTCTAAAATTTCTTCCAAAATAAAATTCATGTCCAAAATCTTTTCTAAGATTCTTTATAATCCATAGAGGTTTAAAATCTTCATCTAAAGCTATGACGGTACCTCCAGCAATTGCAACACATATTCCAATAGAATCTTCATTTCTCTTAAATACACCTATAAGAGGAATGGCTACTCCATAATCATCTACAAGGTTTCCAGGAGTCTTAAACTTTCTTACAATATTATTATCTTCATCTAAAGCTATAACTCTATGACCATCAGGGACTATAAGCTCCTCCTTTCCATCATTATCTAGATCTCCGAAACTAAATATAATGGTTCCCCAGCATCCATTATTGTTTAAACTACGTTTAAAAAGAAGTTTTCCATTAATCCTATATACTTTTAAAATATTTCCATCAGTAGATATGGCTGCAATCTCCTTACAGCCATCTCCATCAATATCTCCAACTTCAAACGAATAGTTTGGATAAAAACCAAGGTCTATCAATATCCTACAATAATAATCTTTACACATGTCTCGGTTCCCTGAATTCAAATACTTATATCGATTCTTCCAGTATTCTAGGTTACGTCATATCTTGATATCACACTTATCATGAAATCGTTGTAAGGTATTTTACCGTTAAATAATCTCTTTATCTTTT
>CAZKAY010000095.1:0-6490 GCA_964550975.1 uncultured Thermoproteales archaeon
AAAATATTGACTCAACTATTATTTAAATTTCCCAATAATGTTATAATATATATTCTTTCTCTAAACTAGATAATACTCTATGTCCCTCACTCGTTATTAAAACATCATCTTCAACTCTAATTCCACCATATCCTGGAATATATATTCCAGGTTCAACTGTAACTATCATTCCATTCTTAAATTTACCCTCCGCTTTAAAATATAGTCTTGGAGGTTCATGTACATCTATACCTATTCCATGTCCAGTACTATGATTATAGAATGCGAGGTAATTCTTCTCTCTAAACATTTCTCTAACTATCTTATCTGGCTCACATATATCTATACCCTCTCCTAAAACGTCTATAGCCTTTTCCTGTGCCTCCATAACCATCCTTAACAACTCTCTTTTTCTAGATGAAATTGGTTTTACGAAAACTGTTCTAGTTATATCTGCAACATATCCCTTATATTTTGCACCGAAGTCTATAACTATTATATCCCCACTCTCGATTCGCTTCTCTGAAGCAAATCCATGAGGAAAAGCAGAAAACTTTCCTGAAGCTACAATGGTTTCAAACGCCGGTCTACAACCCATTTTCCTCATAAAATATTCTATTTCCCCAGCTACTTCACACTCCTTTACACCAGGTTTAATTAAATCAATAGCATGTTGAAAAGCTTTTTCAGAAATATTTATAGCATTTTTTATAAGTTGGATCTCCTCCATACTTTTAGTTATACGCATATCCCTTACAAGAGAAGAAATATCTATCAAGTTCTTCTCTCCAAACTCCTCTTTAAGCCTAATATAATTTTTAAACCCTATAGAAAACTTCTCTAATCCTATCTTAACCCTCTTATTAGAAGCAAGTTTTTCTATAAAATCGATTAAATCTCCAATAAATATATTTTCACTAGGTAAAAATTCAGTCTTTTCCTTCGTCAAAGCTACGATATTCTCTATGTTTGAAATATAGCTTGCACGCTCGAAATCTAGTCTAGGAACCAATAGATAGGGAACTCTATCTAAATCAAATATTAATCCAAGTCCACCCTCAAACCCAGTTAAATAGAAAATATTGCTTTGAGCAGAGATTATTAGTATATCTATAGCGTTTTCATCCATATATTTAGTTATAGCATTAATCCTATCCTTATACATAATCATAGGGTATATTTAAAAATACTTAAATATTTTGCTTCAAATATTTGATAAAATCTTGTCGTAAATTTAAGGATAGAAACTATTTAATAACGTATATATTATTATAATTTGAGTATAATGGTGGTGAATGAGAGTTGTATAGAAGGAAAATACTCTTACTATTCTTACTTATAGTTCTTTTTTCAGCCAACTTTTATAATCCTAGGAGTATCCCTGAAAGCAGTAGAATATACATATTTAGGATATATGTGAATAAAGATGGAAGTGCAAATGTTACCATAACTTTTATAGCTAAGGGTAGTGGAGATTCATGGTTATATTTACCTAAATTTGAAAAAGTATATTTTAACTATGTAGATGGAAATGTTGAATGGATTGGAAGAGATAATAAGAGTCTAATATTTTATAGTAAAGAAATATTTCATTATACTCCGGGCCAAGATAATCGAGTTGTCATGAATATCTCCTATAAATTTCCATATGCTTCTCTAATGGTGAAAAAGGATGCATGGTTTATGAGCCCACATCTAGAAATGGACGAGAACAGTGAGTGCATTGTAAATGTAAAGTTAAATGAATATAGCAAGATAAATCAGCAGATAAACCTTGTAGGAAATGCTTTAAAAAATATAATTCCATTTGATTCAAATTCAAGTGGATTATATTATCATGCCAGTCATCCTGGTAGAATTATAATTTTATATAAGTTGAAAGAAAAAGTACCTGAGATAGAATTAGATGATAAAATTGATCCCAATACAACTATAAAAATATATACACCCAAATTCTATCTAAACTTTTCTAGAAGGATAATAGATTTTTATAGAAAAATGTATCCAAAAATGTCTGAAATATTTGGAGTAGATTTACCCTGGATTAAGGTAGAATATTTTCTTCCAGAAGATTTTCCAAAAGTTTTTGGATATGTACCTGGATATGATATTAATGAAGCACTGCCTACCACCGTTCACGTAAATCTAGCCCTAAGTAGATATGTTATAGGATATTTAGAATATACGGCTACACATGAACTTGTCCATGTAATGCTTGGAAAAGTAGGTGTTGCAGCAATGAGTCAGACAAGATGGTTCCATGAAGGTATGGCTGAATATATTGCATATGAAATAACATATGATATGGGTTATAGAAATGTCTCTATGATTAGGGATGATCATATTCGAATCGTAAATTATATTACAAATAATGGGAGAGAGTTAAATAAGCTTGGATTTATACAGAACTGGAATTTATTACGAAGCGATGAGATAGGAATAGCATATTCAGCCTCATTCTATATAATTAATTCAATTGCATCAAAATATGGTGGACTAGATTTTTGCAGAAAATTTGCATATGAAGCTAGGGAATGGAGTAGTAGTCATGGTAGAATAGATAATATGAAAACTCTACTTAAAGTCCTAAATAAGGCCGTGGGAACAGATTTATCAGAACAATTTAAATCATATGGATTTAATGTAGAAGCAGGTGGTAGAAGTATATTTTTACTGGGATATTTCATCATTATATTGGTTTCAATAGTTTTAGCAATTATTGCATTAACATTAATAAAGATTAGAAAGATGAGGAGAAAGGAAATTCCTCAAGGAATGAAGATATGTAAATATTGTGGCTCAATCATACCTAAAGAATCTATTATATGTCCAGTTTGCCTAAAGAAGCTTGAAGAAAGTTAAAGTATTTTTCTAGCCCTATACATAATTTCTCTAGCTCTTTCCATACATCTATCTATAGGACGTATACCATATATTCCTACCTCCTCTACCAAAAACGATACAGTACCTGCAGCCATAGAAGCCGCCTCAACAATGTTTTTTCCAATAAAGTACTCTAATGAGAAGATAGTTGTATATACGTCTCCAGCACCAGTTTCATCAACAACTCTTTCTGGAACAAGACTTGGAATAAAAAATATTGAATTCCTATCACCTATATATGCTCCCTTTCTTCCAAGGGTAATTAAAACAATCTTTACACCATAATCTATAAATCTTTCAATAATCTCAACAATACTATTTTTATCAGTAATAAATTTACCCTCATCATAATCTGCATGAACTATGTCCACTTTATCCAGAAAGTTTTCAGCATCAACCCACTTTTTATAGACTATTCTTCCATTATCATCCACGCTTCTTATAAATCCCTGTACATCGAGGACTATCATCTTACCTCTTTCACATAGTTTTTGAAAAGTATTTAAGGGAACTTCATTTGCAACAGAACCTATATGAATAATATCGGAGGAAAAGTTTTCCGGAATATCTTCTGGAGAAATACTGCTACATCTCGATAATAGGAATATTTCTCTATCATCATCTCTATATATAAGTTTATAACTTGTTGATCCATATTTCACACGTTTAACTAACGAAACATCTATACCATTTCTAGCTAAAAATAATATATATTCATCTGGAAAATCCTCTCCTACACGTGAAATAATATTTGTATAACAATTATTTTTCACAGCTGTTATTGATGCATAGGCAGCTGCACCTCCAAGCGATTTATATTCTCTACCATCCCTAATTACCCTATCTATAACTAAGTGTCCTACAACACTATATTTAACATCCAAGTAGTACACCAATAATAGATATTAATTTCAAATATTATGTTATTTTGTGATATATATGTTCTTTAAAACACCCTTATATGAAGAACATTTAAAACTTAAAGCACATATGGATAATTTTGCTGGATGGATTATGCCTATAAATTATATAGGAGCTTTAAGGGAGGCTAGAAATGTTAGAGAGAACTGCGGGGTATTTGATATAAGTCATATGTCCAGGATAGTTGTTGAGGGAAAAGATGCAACAAAATTTTTAAATAAACTTGTAGCGAAAGATGTTATACATGCTGTTGAAAATAGAATGTTTGGACCAACAGCTCTACTTAACTATAATGGGGGATTTATAGATGATATAATGCTATACAAATTTTCTGAAGAAAGATATATGATTGTAGGAAATGCTATAAATAGATTTAAGGATATAGATTGGCTTAAAAATCATATCGACGAGGAAGTTGTAAACATATATGATTATACTGAGAAGCTTGGTATGCTTGCTATTCAGGGTCCAAGAACCTTTGAACTTATTGGAAAACATTGTAGCATAGATTTAGATTCGCTTAAAATTTTGGAATATAGAAGGAATGTAGAAATATTTGGTATAAATGTTTTCTTAGTTAGTAGAAGTGGTTGGACTGGTGAAAAGGGTGTTGAAATAATATGTAATAATGATAAGATTATAGATCTTTGGAGAAAGATTATAGCATTAGGAATTAAACCTGCCGGACTAGCGTGTAGAGATGTATTGAGAATTGAAATGGGTTTCTGTCTATATGGAAATGATATTGATGAAAAAACTACTCCACTCGAGGCAAGATATTGGGTATTTGACCTATATAAAGAAGAGTACATTGGTAGAGAGAAAATATGGAGTCAATATATTAATGGTATAGATAGAATTAGAATTGGAGTTAGAATGAAAAAGAAAACACCTATCCCTAGACATGGTTCAAAGATAATGGTTGATGGGAAAATTGTTGGTGAAATTACTAGTGGAACACATTCCCCTACATTGAATAGGAATATAGGTATAGGTTATATTGATACTCGTCATGCAATAAATGGTTTGCCGATACAGGTAGACATTAGAGGGAGAAAATTTGACGGAAAAATCGTTGAGCCATTATTTATAACTCCTAGATGGTAGTATATATAATAAAAAAATATATTAGTATTAGTGGAAATCTATGATGCTGGTGATTATATGAATAATGTAATAAATGTAAATGATTATACTGTTTTAAAAGACCTACTATACACTAAACAACATGAGTGGGTTAGAGTTGAAGACGATACTGTAACTATAGGTATCAGTGATTTTGCCCAGAAGAAGTTAAAGGAAGTCGTATATGTAGAGCTTCCAGAGGTTGGGAGAGAAGTTGGAAAGGATGAAAGTATTGCAAGTGTAGAGTCGGTGAAGTCTGTTGAAGATATATATGCGCCAGTTTCAGGTAAAATCGTCGAAGTAAATGAAACATTAATAGATGCTCCTGAAAAAGTTAATGAAGACCCATATGGAGAAGGGTGGATGTTTAAGATAAAACTATCTGACCGAAATGAATTAAACGATCTCCTCAAACCAGAAGAATATGCAGAATTTATCAAGAAGGAAGGCTAGATAATTTTTACCATTTTTTCCTCATTATAATCTATAATAACTCTCCTATATCCCCTTAACCTTTTATCTAGATTTTTATCTCCAGTATCCACTCTAAGAAAAGGTGTTTCCCTAAGCTTTGATTTCGTAGCAATTATAATTATATTTTCTAGCCCCACTTTTCTAATAACTCTTGGACTAATTTGCTGATTTCCACGTCCAAAAATATAGCCTTGCCTTCCCAGAGGAGATACTATTATCTTAAAATTCTTTTCATGAAAATTTTTAATAATATTTAATAAACCCTTCTCACTAACATCTCGTTTAACTATAGAGAAATCATACATAACATCTATTCCAAGAACTGTTTTAGGGAGACCTAAATAATCTGTAACTGCCTTTACAGTCGTACCTGAACCTAAAATATATACAGTATCTTTATCCATCGTCTCTACAATATATTTTGCAATACTTTTCTTATTCTCCTCATCTAATTGTGAAAAGAAAATTTCCTTTGAATTCTGCATCAATAATCCTGCATCAGGAGTCAATGCATAAGCATATATTTTTATATTGATTCTATCCTCTCTAAAAGCATTTTCATCTATGTCAAGTATCTCCCCATTCTTCAATAACCTATGTTTATAAAATTGTATTAGGACTCTACCTCCATCCTCAGGTGTAGCGGCAAAAACAGAACTATATATTTTTACTCCACTCGGTATACCTAGTATTGGAACCTTCCTATTGACTGCCTCGACTATATCTCTAGCAGTGCCATCTCCACCAACAAATACGAGAATTTCGATACCATTCTTCAACATTTCTAAAGCTATTCTCCTGGTATCTTCACCACTAGTTTTACGTCTAATTCTACCTACAACAATATATTTATATCTAAATAATTTAAGATATTTTTCACCCATCTTTCCAGGGGCAGTATAAAAAATAAAATAATTATATCCTCCAATACTTCTAAGAAATCTTATAGCTCTTTTATCTGAAACCGGTTTTGCTCCCAACTTTCTAGCCATTCTTAAAATATCCTCTCCATCTGTACCCTTTAACCCTACCCTACCGCCCATACCTGCAATCGGATTTACAATAAATCCTACTTTTAGTTTATCCATATGAAGACCATCAATAAATA
>CAZKAY010000096.1:0-6470 GCA_964550975.1 uncultured Thermoproteales archaeon
GGATTGGAGAAATTGTTCTGGAGATCGCTAGAGATTGCTGGAGATGGCTGGAGATAGCTGGAGGAACGCAGACAAATCCAATCCATGGAGGCATCGATTCTGGGTGGGGTGCCCCCTGCCCCCAATCCCGGGATTGAGGGGCAAATGCTACGATACGTCAACCCGGGTTGACGAACCATACAATGACATTGGGGTATAGGGTCTGCACCAAATATTCTATGGACTCGATGAACATGCCACCCTCCACGATGAATTTGAGGGAGATGGGTGGCATGATGAGAGTTAAACGTATAAATAGGTTCAGGCTTAGAGTCTATGGGGAGCAGGAAGAAAAACTGAGAAACCTATGCTACATGTCTGCAACATTATGGAATAAATTAAACTATGTTCGTAGACAAATGTTATTCAAAAAGTGTTTTAGATGGAATAGAGGTGTAGATGAGCTATACAATAGTTTCAAGAAGATTCTCGGATCAGTGGTAACGCAGGAAATTATTAGGAAGAACGATGAGGCATGGCGTAGCTTCTTCAAGCTAAAGAGAATGCTTAGAGAGCATAGATTGCCACCGCATATTAGGAGGGTTTGGCCGCCGGGATACTGGAAGGATAGAAATAGCGGTAGGAAGAGGTTGATGACTGTATTGAGATGCGACACATATAAGATCATTAAAGAAGGGAGGAGAAGATATCTAATTATATTGCCTAGGAGGCTTGGGCTAAAGATTAGGGTTGCCGGAAGCTTCAAGTGGCATGGAAAGAAGGGTAGGCTAGAAATATTTTATGATGAGCTGACGGGGGGATGGTATGGCAGTCAGGCAGTCACTGTTATTATTCAGCCAAGACATACCACCTTCCCTAGAAGGGCTTTCGTTGATTTAGGTGTAGTAAATATTATTACTGCGTGGATTGATGGTGATGTGGAGCCGATAGCATTTAGTGGTAGACCTTTGTTGGCGGACTGGTATTACTGGAGCAACAAGATATCATATTATCAGAGCATTGCTAAGAAGGTTAATGGTAAAAATACTACGAGGAGGATTAAAAAATTATATCGTATGCGTAAAAATAGGTTTAGGGATAGGATAAATAAGATTGTAAAGAAATTTATAGACATCTGTGTATCTGAAAATGTTACAGAGATTGTATGCGGAGACCTTAGAGGTATTAGAAACAATTGTGGGAAGGGGAATGGCTCCAAGAAGAAGAATAAAATCATAAATAATTTCTGGAGCCATCAATACATAGTGGAGAGGCTTAGAACGACTGCAGAAAACTATGGTATAAAGCTAAGATTGATCGATGAGAGAGATACATCATCATATTGTCCAATATGCGGTGTAAGGGGTAGTAGAGTGTATAGAGGACTATTTTACTGCAAAAGATGCAATAGATATATGAATGCAGATGTAGTTGGAGCACTAAACATAGCAAAAAAATGTGGTGTAAAAATACCATCAAACATAAAGCTACACCCAAAATCCATAAAAATAAAAGAAATAATAATACAGAGAAAAAATAATCCCGATGAGGGATAACCGGGTGCAGACCCACCCCACAATCCATATATAGGATTAATCCTATATATGGATTGTAAACATTGAATGGTCTTAGGTGAAATCTTGCCTCAATTTAAAGTAGTTATATCTGATCCCAAAACGGGTAAGGCTAAAACAGTGAATGTGGAAGGATCTAAAGCTCAAGTTTTCATAGGTCTGAAGATAGGCGATATTATAGATGGATCCGTTATAGGTATGCCGAAGGTAAAGTTAAAGATAACTGGTGGATCTGGAAGATCAGGAGAGCCCATGATACCTTCTCTTCCCGGAGGTATCAAAAGGAGATTACTTATGTCACGTCCACCTGGTTTTCATCCTAAGAAAAAGGGATTTAGAAAAAAGAAACTTGTTAGAGGAAATACTATAACTGATGAGGTGGTTCAAATAAATACGAGTATAATTTATCCTGGTGAGGGAAATGGGTATAAGTCCTAAACAACCTGTAATGAATATCGGTACAGCCGGACATGTAGATCACGGGAAACCGTTCTAAATATAGGACGGCCCGAAAACAACCCTGGTTGAAGCTTTAACAGGTATTTGGGCTGCTAGACATTCGGAGGAATTGAAGAGAGGAATTACTCTTAAATTAGGCTATGCTGATACAGCAATATATCAGTGCCCTAAATGTGCGCCGCCTCAAAAATATTACACAAAGGCTATAGCTCCAGGTCTTCGATGTAAGTATTGTGGATCTAAGCTTGAGTTTATTAGAAAAATATCATTTGTAGATGTACCTGGACATGAATTGTTGATGACGATTATGCTTGCAGGAGCAACGTTAATGGACGGAGTAATTTTCGTTATAGACGCTACACAAGACTGTCCTCAGCCACAGACAAGAGAACATTTTATGGCTTTAACAATTATAGGAGTTAGAAAAATCATTATAGTTCAGAACAAAATAGATGTGGCTGGCAGAGAACAAGTATTGAAAAATTATAAGCAGATAAAGGATTTTATAAAGGGTACGTGGGCTGAAAATGCGCCTATAATACCTATGTCCGCATTACATAAAGTAAATTTAGATGTACTTATACAGGCAATGCAGGAAGTTTTTCCTACACCTAAAAGAGACCCCAATTTAAGTCCACTAATGTATATTGCAAGGTCTTTTGATGTAAATAAACCTGGAACAACACCGGAAAAACTTAAAGGAGGAGTTATTGGAGGCACGATTATTCAAGGTAAATTCAAAGTCGGTGACGAAATAGAAATACGTCCAGGACTGAGGATTATAGAGAAAGGTAGAGTAAAATTTCGACCACTTTTCACAGAAATAATTAGCTTGAAATCTGGTGATGAGTTTTTAGATGAAGCTTATCCAGGAGGATTAATAGGAGTTGGTACGAGACTTGATCCAAGTATTACAAAAGCTGATGGATTAATGGGAAATGTCGTAGGATTACCGGGAAAACTTCCTCCGGTCAGAATGGATCTTAAATTAGAGGTTCATTTATTGAAGAGAGTAGTAGGTACAAGAGACTTGAGGAGGGTAGAGCCTATTAGGAAGAATGAGACGCTTGCACTTAATATTGGTACAGCAGCGACGCTCGGTATAGTAAGTTCTATAAAGAGTAATGAGACACATATTCAGCTAAAGTTTCCTATATGTGTAGACATAGGTAATAGAGTTGCAATAAGTAGAAGAGTTTTAGGACATTGGAGATTAATCGGCTATGGAACGGTAATCGGCTAATAGGGTAGCATAGACTACTATATGAAATAATTTAATAGTATTAATTCTTTCACCTATTAGGTTGGTAAGCATCTCTTCTAATTTTAGAAAATCTGATTCTTATATCGGATTTAATTATAAGTTTTATTTATAATTACACATTTTATTATATTAATAATTAAATTAATTTTATAGATGCAAAAAGGCTATTTGCATAGATTATGATTCTAGCCAAAAATTGATTGTACAAACATCGATATCACTGCCGAAACAGTATATGCTATTATTCCACCTACTATCGATTTTTTTATACTTATCTTTCTGATAATGTTCAATAGAAATATTCCAAGTATAGCTGACCATACCGTGGTAAACCATCCTAAAAAGCTTACTATTCCCTGTAGTTGAGACAAGCTTTCTTCAAACCAAATCTTATATCCAAATGTCTCTACATTTAGATCAAAGGGATCATTATTATAAATTAGCATTAAATTTGGAAAGCTGGGATAAAATACTAGTAGGAATATTAATGCTAATATGAAGTTAATCATCTGTATTGTAAACATATATCCAACCGCAGATAGAAATGTATAGCTATCTCCTTCTCCCTTTAAAACGTAAGAGAAAATATAGTATATTGCAAATATCACTAACAATAGTATGATTCCTTCAACTACTCGCATAGCAATTATTAGTTGAATTATTGAAAGCCTCAAACTATATAGACTTATATATTCAAGTGAGGTCATCTTGTTCCATATATAAATTTTCCGTGTAATTAGCATTTCATATATTATCCTTAAAAATATACTGAATCCGATAATAAGTGTGGGTCCGAGAAAGTCGGGATCTTCTTCAATGAATTTGAACCCATTTATCGGATCGACTATTAATAGAAAAACTTTATATCCGAGATTTTTAAATCTATCTTTTAAAGACAATTCAAAACACCTATATTGAAATCAGGGTTGTTGTTTGTCTAACACCATCTATCTGTCTAATAGTAGAGACAATCTTATCAAGATATGGTAATGAATATACTTCAACTCTGACAACAATATCCCACATACCATAGGTGATTAGAGCTTCAGTAACACCTTCAATTTTCTTAATCTTATCAACTACTTCATACTCCTTTCCCGTTTCGATGTTTATGAGTATATATGCAACAGTGTCTCTCAGCTTTACCTTCATATTAATCATAGATGGAATACAATCAATAAATTTATAAGCTTTACTATGAAGAACGCCAACATGCATATATCTCAGCTGTCCACGAATTTTTCTTACCTTAATAAAACCGAATTTACTTTTATATCTTTAAAAGTATAAATTATTAGGATTATTAAACCAATATTATCTTGTTGCTTTACTATAATTATTTAGAAACGAATTTTTTCGAGCATAGCATACGTTTTTTCCTTTAATTCTTCAATTGAACCATAGTAATGTTCGGTTAATTTTTTTACAATATCCCTAACCTTCTTTATCGCAGATAAAGGGTTTAAATCCAGTTCTTTGCATGTAGTTCTCCAGTTCTTTGATTGAAGTATCCTTGCTATTAATAATAATCTGTCCTCGATAGGAAGTATTGGAGCATTTTTACTTAAATCATAAAAATAGGTTGAAACGACCTCTTTTACAACATCCATACACGTCTCTAAAGTCATTTCATTAAAAATATATGAAATAAGTCTGGCTCTTTGAACCAAAGTAAGATTAGGTTTCACAATAATATCATCTATAACAAAATATTTTCTTAAGAGTATTTCAGCAATGCCTGGCATTAAATCATAATATGGGCTACTCATAGAATTAATTAGTTTGATTATAAATTCTCTATTGGCATAAGAAGTGTATTTTACAGCCCGGGCACTTAAGGGTTTAATTACAATTACAGTATATTCTCCACTAACTGGGTTTCTATCAGGACTAATATGTATAGGTATATATTTATTCTTTATCCAGAAATTTAAAAGTTCTTTACTTGCACCAAATCCTGCTCCAATCCAATCATAACCATTTTTAATTGCTTCCTCTTCGATTTTCTTTAAAATATAAGAGCCCAATCCCTTACCCATTACTTGGGGATGAGTAGCTATACGTACAATTCTGATGCCCTTTAAATCGCCAAAATAGAATAATTTAAAATGTTTTATGAATCTATCTGGAATGATATTTCCGGCAAGCTTTAAACCACTTAATAGTTTTCTCCTAATTTCAATCGGTATAGGGCCTTCAATAGCCATATCTACTGCGTTTACAATTTTATTAGAAGGTAGTTTAAGCATTCTAACAATATGATGAGGAGCGTCCATCATCATTCCAAGGTCATTTGGATTATTTCTATAATGAGCCATAACATATATTCCAATAAACTCTCTAAGTTCTTTTTCCTTTTTTAAAAAGAACTTCTCCAATTCGGGAACATAGTATTTAATATTGAATTTATTAACATCTTCAATATCCTTGTCGTCCAATGGAGCTGGTTCGGCATCCAATAAAAATGTATCAAAAAGCCATTTTTCAACTGGATCATTTGAAGCATATCTTATCGGTTCCTTCATCTCGCATTCGATTAAGTCTACGTTCATATCTTTTCTAATCATACCTAAGAATCTAATTGAAAAACCTCTGCCAGCGCCTTCATATCCATGTATAGTTGAGGAAAAGATAATTTTATTGAACTTGTCATATATTCTATATAACATTGGTACCTGAAGTGATGCAGCTTCATCTACAACCAATATATCTCCATTAAGCCTTAAACATTCTATCGGAGGATAATACTCTATACTTATTCTCCCCGATCTTAGTGCAATAATGTTTTCATCTTTACTCTCGACTTTAACTCTATAATTTAGTGTTTCAAATGTTTTCAATGCTAAACCAAAGAATGATTGGACATTCTCCTCTTCAGGAGCGGTTACGAGAATCCTACATTTCCCCTTTCTTTTATACAATTTATCTGCTAAAGCTACTACACCTATACCTATAGCACATGACTTTCCTCTACCTCTGTCGGCAGTTAAAATCATGACAAGTTTTCTATCAATGACTTTAGAATAAAATTTTTCCAAAAGCCTCAGCACATTTACTTGATCCTGTGTTAACGCTAATTCATATATCATTTTGGGAAAAAACTTTTTCTCTGGAATAATAATATTTCTTCTCTTATACAAAGAAAGTTTTATATTGGATTTCTTTAATAATCGCATTCTATCAATATCATATAT
>CAZKAY010000097.1:0-1633 GCA_964550975.1 uncultured Thermoproteales archaeon
ATTTTATTCTTTTGGTTTCTTTACATATTGTTTATCTATTTCTTCTCCAAGCATTGTAACAATGTCGGCTAATTTGTTTAGCATTCTTCTTATAGAATTATAGATAAACTCTATTATAAGCCATAAAGTAACAGTATTGACAACAATATATAGTAAAATAAAATATTGATAATCACTTCTATAAACTATTTTATCTAGCTGAGAAACATAGTGAAGCCTCAATAAATCATATAAAACAATATATCCAGCCAAACCATTCAACACGGTAAAAAACAACAATAAAACCACAAATTTAACACTAAGAAAATTCATTTTATCAATATATCCAGCAACTCTAGCACCAACACCCCTAGGAACAACATCCTCTAACCTCTTAACTTTCTCCTCACTCATAAATAAAATAATTATAATAAATTATTAATAAATTTAAAGAAAATATTTCTCTCCTATTCATATCTTTATTTTAAAAATAAGGTATATATTTAGATATGTGAAATAAATAAATATGTTTAACCTGAAAATATTATTCAATATTTTAACATCCAACTATGAAAACATTGTAGTCATCGCATCCATCCTAGTAGGATTTGGAACAATATCTAAGAAAATCGGAAAAGAGATAATGGCTTTTGGTATTTTTTTATTGTTATCTTCAACATTTTTACATGCTACAGCACTAATATTTTATAAATCAAATCCCATAATATATATGCCCAGCTCACTTTCGCTTGAGATGCTAGCACAACTATTCTGTCTCACTAGTGGATTAGTATTTATCGATATAGAAACACTAGCCATATTAAAGAAAATGGCGGAAAAAATAAATATCAGGTTGAAAAATACATCTATTCTAATATTATGTATTCTTACATTATATAACATAATTGCCCTCACTCTTACATTCCAGGTTCCTTACTATCCAGATCTATACTCCATAATCATTGCAATAGTTCTAGTAGGTATTACCTATCTTGTTGCTCCAATATTGGCAGCAGCAGGAAAACTAAAAAAGAAAGAAAAGAAGTAATAGATCTTTAAACTATATCCATATTTATTTAAAAATATTTTTCCTTTACTTTGCTTAAAAGTTCCTTTACCTCGCTCATAAGTCTATCAAGCTCCTGTATTTTTGCCTCATAGCTAACAATATTAACTCTAATATCTTCACTTAGAACAAAACCGCATTGAGAACAAAATTTTGCTAATGGGTTATTTTGGAATCCGCAGCGGGGACATTTTAATGGTTTAGGCTGTTCCTCTTTTATTTCAATTCTTTCGCCACGCTGTATTGCAAGAATTTTTCTAATAGCATCCTCATTACTTAAATGAGCATATATAGGAAGCATTTTTGAACTATTCCAACCAAAAATAAACTGCATTTCCAGCTCATTAAGATTCTTATATAATTCTGTAGCCCTTAAATGTCTTAATAAATGTGGATAAACACGTTTCTTTATTCCAGCTTTTTCTGCCGCCTTTTTCAAAGCCATATGAAAAGTATTTCTAGCCAAAGGCTTATCTTCTTTTCCAGGAAACAACCATTCTGATTCAACCATTTCATACCATTTTTGAAGCATATCTAGGAACATAACAACAGGAACCTTTCTTTCTCTCGTCTTGCTTCTCCGAATAT
>CAZKAY010000097.1:1643-6457 GCA_964550975.1 uncultured Thermoproteales archaeon
GTATTAAAGCATATTTATCTAGAAAAACAACATCCCTTTTTCTAATAAACCTGGCTTCTCCAACTCTCAAACCACATTCATATATCAATGCTGCGAACACCTTATATTTAAAATCCAAATACATTAATATTTTAAGAAAGTCTTCAAAAGAAATTAGCTCAGGCTCTCTTATCTTTAAAGTAGGGATTCTAATATTCTTATAAAGTTTATATAAATCCATATCTTCATGCTCTATAAGAAATCGCACATATTTCTTTATAGTTTTAAGATATGATACTATACCCCTATCCACACTATTCCTCTTCAAATCCGCTACAAACTCTTCAACATTGGTTAAACTAAAATTTCTTAAACCAATATTTTTCTCTACTAGAAACATAAGAAATCTCTTAATACACTCCATATGCCGATATCTAGTAACAGCAGCTATACCATTACTTATCAAATATAGATTAAATCTATTCATAATATCTTTTACTTCAGGAACCTTTACACTATTTAAATAATTATTTACTCTTTTCTCCCAAACATCTTCCCAATACTTAGAGAAAGACAGACTGATCACCTTATATATCAGTTTAACTCTGATTCATCATTACTCAGATAAATGCCTTAACATCATCTAATTAAATTAATGTATATGTTTAATTAAAATGTTTCTATCAATATTAACGTTATATACCAATGTTTATACATTTCTGTAATTTATATCTAAGATATTTTATATAATAGATAGATTTTTATATTATTTTTAGCAAAATATATTAGAATTAGGTAGATTGTATGAAAGGAGGTATAGACATAAGGTATGTTGCCTTAACTCAACTTAGAATCATAAAGAACTTTTACAAGTACAGAGAATTAGAAAAGATGTTTAATATACCTTCTGCATTGATTTGTAGATATGTTAAAGGGGATGTTGTCCCAGGCGCTGATAGGGCTAAAGAAATAATTGATAAGATTAGTAAATTAAATATTTTAGAGAACTTGATTAGGAAGAGGATTAAATTTGTTGATAGAGAGTATGTAGGTTTACTTGACATAATATATGATGTAAATTTATTAAGAATGGCGGCTATGGAGGCATATAAATTATATAATGATAGTGATATAGATGATGTTTTAACTGTCTCTGTTGATGGTATTCCGTTAGCAACATATATTGCGGATATTCTTAAATCGAAGCTTGTCATAGCTAAGCCCTATCGAGACATTGGTGTAGAGAAATATTATGAGGAAACATACTTCATGCTTAGTCCACCTAAGATTACATCTATATATGTCCCTAAAAAAATGTTAAAGAAGAGAGATAAAGTTTTAATTGTAGATGATCTGATTCGTACAGGTAGGACTGTTAAGGCTTTAATAAAAATTATTGATAAAGCTGATGCGAAGCTACAGGGGGTATTTACGATGATAGCTATTGGAAATGTCTGGGAGAAGGTTTTAAGTAATTATATTGAAAAAGTACATCCATTGATAAAATTGCCTAAAAAATTGATGTAAATGTATGAGGCAATTATATTTGACTTAGATGGAACATTAACCGAAGTAATCTGGCCTAAGAAATATTATGTTCAAATAAAAAATCAGTTGCTTGAAAACCTTTTTCAGCTAGATGTTCCAGAAGATCTTTTCAGTAAAATAGATATGTTCTACGTTATTAGAAGCAAGGTTAAAAAATGGGCTGAGAAAAAACATCCAGATAAAGTAGAATTCTACATAAATATAGTAGACGAATATATAGATAAATATGGATATTTAATTCTAAAAAATAGTCGTCCTAAGCAACATCTAATGGAGGTATTAACATATCTGAAAAATAAGTTTAAAATGGGTTTATTTACATTTAGTAGTATTGAGCTAACTAAACGAACTTTACAAAAGATAAGAGTACAAAACTTTTTCGATGCAATTGTAGCAAGAAACGATGTATTTAACCCGAAGCCACATCCAGATCATCTAAAAAAGGTAATAGAAGTTTTAAATGTGAAACCGCAAAATGTGATAGTGGTAGGAGATAGTGTGTATGATTACATACCAGCAAGAATGCTACATATAACAACAATATTAATAAATAGTAAATATAGATTTAAAGACGTAATTCACCTAGAAAATTTAAGACAATTAATAGAAATACTATGATGATCTCAAGTTTTAAATCGGTAGAAGGTATTAGACTTGTATATAAATTTAAGAAAATAAATGTTTTGCGGGAATACTATGAGAGATGGCAGGGAGTCTGGTAAATGGATGTGATAAAAGGTTTAAATATAGTATGTTTTCAGACTATGGAGGACTACCAATTAAGGTGTTAGATGATAAAAAATTACTAAATATATGGAATCGATGAGAATATTTTGCAGAATAAAATGTCATAAATGTCTGTGATTGGAATGCTTTTAATATAACATACTAAAATGGTCTCTATCTTAATCATTATATTGACCTATCGAGACTATTGAATATTTGATAGGTAAATGTAAGCCACGATTATAATATACTTTTTCCTTCACACTTATAGATATTACAATAATCTATCCCTAAAAGTTTGGCTATTGTAGGTACTACATCTATTATCTCGGCTTCTTCTATTACTTTACCTTTATACTCGTCATCTAATGCGCCACCTGAAACTATAAATGTTGTCCTTCTAGGACCTCCCGAGTATTTTTCCGTATTTCTATCATTATCGAAATCCCATATATAACAGTCGTAAGGTTCTGGGTGATCAGCACACCAATTAACTGATTTAGCTCCTCTTTCCCTAGCAACCGAACAACCTAAATGATATCCGTGGTCGGATGCTACCACAATTATTGTATCATTCCAGTATCCCTTAACTTTCAGAAATTCTATAATTTCTCCAATCAATTTATCTAAGTATAGCATATAGGCATGTTTAGAGGATCTTGGATGAGGATTAAACTTTTGATAAGATGGACAAAAGGAAATTAAATCGTTTATTGGTAGATAGAAATGTACTGCACCCCAATCCTTCTGCGAATCTAAATATGGTTCTACAAATAACTTCCATATTAGATAATCATCCATATAGGGTCTATAGTATCCTGGAAGACTGATTAAATTACCAGGAATATAAAAATATCCTTTACTACCCCATGGTTGAGTAGTGAATACAGACGTCTTAATTTCTAAACTATAAAGATATTCAAATAACCCTATATTAGCATTCATATCATAGGTTCCCGTAGAGAGATATTTCATTCCATGAGCCGTGTCACATATACCTCTATTCCATGTTCTCTTAACCCATAAACCATTATTTATAAGATAAGAGATGTTCGGTATCAAGCCTTTTTCATGATAACCTTTAACATTTACTGGTGGAAGGTCTGTTCCTTCTATCCTTACGCTATCTTCCCAATGTCCCGCTAGTTGATCTATAATAACGTAAAATACTCTATATCTAGAAATTTTCATATTTAAGATGAAAGATAAGATCTATATATGTCTTAACATTAGATATAGAATATCTATTTCCCATTCCACCATCTACTTATAGTATTTAAAATCTTGTGAATATAGGTTTATCTTATATGTGGATTGTAAATGGAACGTCTCCATTATCTTGATAGGAGAAATAAAGCATTATATTTCTAGAATGAGATAGTTATAGCTGATATTATGGAGGAATCTTGAAGGTCTTGAGGATATTCTACTTTAACGGATAAAATGTTATTTTTAACGATCCTATATTTCAATCTTTTTATTCTATCTTTTAATGTATATAGTATTACATCTATATCTTTATAATTATAGTTTTTCAAATCTATTTTTAAGTTGAAAGGAGTTTTTTCAGGACGGTCATCAAGCAGAGTTACTAATATACCTCTATTATCTATTCTTTCAAAGATCTTAGCTTCCACGTTACTTGGAATTTTTCTAAGTCTAATAGTATCTTTAAATATAGAGAAATGAAGCCAAGATTTGATTTTATTCATTAAATTAATCACATCTCTTGTATATTCACTATATACTGGAGATTCTATTATTTCTTCATAATAAACATTGATTTTCTCACCCATTAAGAAAATTCTATTAAGTACCCGTTTGCGATTCTCTAGACCTTTTATTGAACCTCCACCAAAAACTATGTATTCTGGAAAAGTATATCTAAATACTTCTGGATAAGGGTATTTAGCCCAGAGACCTGAAGCATTTGAACCCCATTTTTCAAATAAAACTACATGACTTTCACCGTGAGTTAGATGAGACGCAACATATTGTCCATAAGCATCTCCACATCCCTCGATCCAACCTAGACAGAAATCTTTATTTATCTTTCTTCCCTCTTCTAAAATCTCTTTCAATAGTTGACAGTATCCTTGAACCCATATACCGTGATGTTTATGGTTATGTTTAAAGTTGAAGCAGTATTTAGGCTCATCAGCACCAATTTGATCTATCATTATTCCATCTGCTCCATATTCCTTAACATATTTTAAAGCCCAATATTTAAGATAGTTCTGCCATCCCTTGGAGGCAGGACACATAATATAATATGCATATTGATAATCAAATTGTTTTTCACTACCATCGATGAATGGAAACTGGTCTATAGGATATTGCCCCACATAAGAGCCATCATATCTAATTACAGCATAATCTTTATACTCCATCTCCCAGTTCGGAATTAGTATATTTTTAGGAATTTTTCTTCTATATTTTTTAGGAAGACTTGGATATCTTGGATTAAGTGCTTGACCATTAATATAGAAGGTTAAATGTCCTCCTTCTTTATGAATCTTATTAATAGATTTCTTTAATTCATTAATTGAACCAAGCATAGG
>CAZKAY010000098.1:0-6237 GCA_964550975.1 uncultured Thermoproteales archaeon
GAATTATATGTATAACTTTTTTTAATTGCATCGATTATCTTTATAGGATATATCATATTTTCCGGCTTTATTGGCCATATATTTTTGTCAAGCATTTCCCTAATCTTTTTAAGACCCCTTCTATAATATTCATTGTAATTCTCTATATCAAGGCTTTTTCTCTCATTTTTAGTCAGCATTTCTATCGAAAATTTATGTGGAATATTGTTTGAAATCCTTATATTTATTATCGGAGGTTTATTTATATCAAATAGTGCCGAAATATTTTTACCTTTTCTTAAAGCATATATTTTTCCAGACCTATATCCGATAATAGTATCAATGATTTCAGCTACATGTATTCCATAGAATATTAGTCCACTATAGATGCTATCTGGGTCTCCAGGACCAGTGATGGTTAGATAAATAATATTTTCTAAATTTTTCTTTACCTCTAATACTTCATCAGAGAACCTTAGTATAGAAAAGCTCGTAAGCAGTGTATTATATTTCTTGGCGAGAGAAACTATTTTTTCGGCATCATCTACTGATGCAGCTAACGGTTTATCTATAAATAGAGGTATGCCTCTTTCTATAAATGGTCTTGCATATTTTAAATGAAGTGCGCCGTCCCTGAACTCTATGAATACACAATCAACTTTTCCCATCATTTCTAGGGGATCTGAAACAATATTTTCTATTCCACCTTTCTCAGCAACTTCTCTATTCCTATCATTATTTAATCCAAATATATGAGTAACTTTAAATCCCTCTACATGAAATGGATTATTAGGATCGTTTATCATCCTTGAAAAAGTTATTGCATGTGAATTATCTGAACCAATTATACCAATCCTATACATAATAAATATATTTCTCTATAATAGATTTAAATATTGTTGTTTAACTAGCCTAGCGGTGAAACAATGAGATTTTTTATCGCAGTAATATTAATATTAGCTTTATTTAGTATTTCTTCATGGAGTTTAGCTGGACAACAATCAAAAATTCTTAAAAGTAGTGGAATAATTATATGTAGTAGTGTAAGTGGATGCGGTAAATATAAGCCGATGCTTATTCATAAAATATATCCTGGACAGAAAATATATATCTACAATGATGTCGAGGTTCTTGGGAGAAGGGTTGATGGAAAATATGAGATTTGGCTTACATGGAGAATCTTTATATATAATCCTCTCGGCTATCTAGATTATACTTCCTCTATATCCACTAATCGCAGAAAATATGATGCAAAGATTATAAAGTATGCTGGATGGTTTACATGGACTGCAAGTAAATCTAAAATTGAGGGTAAATATACTATAATTCTAGAAGTAATAAATAATTTATCGAATGAAAAGCTAACCTACATGTCTTATTTCTATCTATCAGATAGTTTAACAAAAATATTTAGAGTAAACATAAATTATTCACTTACATTTGAAAATATGGGTAATAGACCATCAACTATAACAAAACTATACGTTTCTATCATAAGGGACTGGAAGCCGTTTCAAAAAGTTGTTCTAGGGCCAATATTTAATATTAATCCAAATAGTGTTGAGTCTGATGAATATGGGAATAAATATGCTGTATATAGAGATATTCTTCTTAATCCTGGTGAGGGAAAAATAATTTCTATCCAATATATCTTAAAGATCAATATAAGCTATTTTAAACATAGATATATTTCATTGAATAGTTTAAAGAATCTCCCAGAAAGTTTTAGGCGTTTTCTTGCTCCAGAGAAATATATTGAGTCAAATAGCAGTGAAATTATTTTAAAAGCATTTCAGATAAAAGATGGCTTAGATGACGTATATCTTATATGTAAAGGCATAGCAAACTTCACCTCAACATATATAAAGTATGTTAAAGTCCCTGAGAATAAAGGTGCATTATGGACATATAGGAATAAAATAGGCGATTGTACACAGTTTAGTAGACTATATGTCGCATTGGCTAGGGCTATAGGAATACCTGCATATACTGTAAGTGGATATAGTCTTTCAAATGTAGATTTTGATAGAATATTTGAAGGCGATATTGGTCATACTTGGGTAGCCATATACCTTCCTAACTATGGATGGATTCCATTAGAACCTCAATCTAGTGGAGATAGATTTGGTCTAACCCCGTATCCATATATTGTTTTTGTCCACGGAGGCGGAAGTGAAACATCTATCGATGATGTAAAAATATCTGTAGGTAGATTTTATTACTACTATGTTGGACCAAAGCCTCGAGTTAAGGAGAGCCTAAAATATATGATTTCTAGAATTAGTGGTTTTAAAGAGAATGTTACGATTAATGCTAATATTCCAGATAAAATATATGCTGGAGAACGGTTAAATATATATGGAAATATCAATCCGCCTATAGATAATGGTATAGTATATGTTGTTGTAAATAAATCTAATAATATTGTTTTCAACAACTTTTTTAATGTTTCTAATGGGATTTTTTCTGGTGAGGTATCGATTCCGCCTAAAAAGTATTTGCTAGGGACTTTAAGTATAACCATTATATGGCCTGGAGATGAGAAGTATAATGAGAAATATTTTAGGAAAAATATTGATGTAGTTGAGAGGGATTCAAGTATATCTATATTTTTATCGAAAAATGAGGCAACTATAGGTGATAGAGTTATAGTTTATGGCAGATTAAGTCCTCCATTAAACAATGAATCTATAATAATAATTTTGAGGTCTCCGAGGGGTAAGGAATATCGGTATACTGTTAAAACGTTTGATGGAAATTATAGCTTTATATTTGATACGGGTAGAAGAAGGGCCGGAAAGTGGTTAATAATAGTTATGTGGAGTGGCGGAGAGCGAGATTACGTATATAAATCATGTAGAAATCAAATAACTTTAAAACTTAAAGAAAACATACTTATAGAAAATCTATTATTTCTAGCAATAACTATTATGGTGGCTGCGATAGTTATTAGTACACTAATTATCCTTTTATACAGGCGTAGAAGAGAGCGTTATGAAGAAATATACCTATCTCCAATATCCTAGTATGCTATGCTCTAATAACTATTCTAGCGTTTTTAATTCCAAATGGTACGAAATAGTATTTATCTGTCCAATTTAATATATCTTCAAATGTTTTAGGACCTACAGATAATGGTTCTTTAGATTTATGATGATGCGGGCCTAGAAGATTTCTAAGACTATTTACTAATATTATGTTTATTTCGTTTTCACCCCTTTTAATATAATTTGTTATCTCTAATCTATATGGATGTTTAAATATTTCTCCTACATGCATATTATTTATATAAATTTCCGCTATAATCGCATTTAGTTCATCGATTTCCAAGAATACTCTATTATCAGTATCTAAATTAAATTTCTTTTTCAACGATATTTTTCCAGCATAAAACATATATCCTTCCTCGGTAAGATTCTCCACATTTACCATAGTTTTTTCAGCTGTCAATATAAATCCTCCATCGCTTATTCTCTTTACTGCAAAATCTCCTATTACATATATGCTTTCAATTTCTGTATAAATTGTAATCTCTCCTTCTAATTCAACTATATTTTCTCCTCCCACGATATGTTTTGAGATATTTATTTTTCTAAAAGACTTATCTATCCAATAACCCTCGTTACCCGATATAATATTATTGTTAATTCTTATGATAAATTTCTCCGGATTCTCGACTACAAGATATATCTTGTTTCCCAGAATAGTTCGGTCTACATTAAATTCATATCTTACAACAAATTTTGAGCCTATATTTTTCATGACTATTTTCTGTGCCATCCATGTAGGTATTCTTTCGCCAAATTCCCTCCCATTTAAGCTTAGCTTACAATAGTCTAATGTAATTGAATTCGGATTCAACCTCTCTATACCCCATATATTTCCAAGAGGGATTTCTTTAACCTTTTCTTCATTCATGAGCATTTTCAACGGATTTCTATTTGGATTAATCACGATTAAATGGGAATCTGACTCATAGAATGTTAAATTAAATACTGTATATCCATCTCTATATATGGCCGAAATATTTTTCCTAGATCCAGTAAATGGATCCCATTCTTCTATAAATCCCTTAAATCTTAACATTATAGTTGCATTATATTTTCTATCTCTATCTAAATTTGCCATGAATAGAACGTATTTATCATCTAACTTACGTAGATGATACCATATTTTAGGAATATTTTTATTATTCTCATCAATGATCTTTATAATTCTACACTTTTTATCTATAGTATCTAATAACTTTTCTTCATCAAATATATCAATTACCATGGATGATTTAATTAAACTGTCTATTCTATTATCTATTTTACCATCAATTCTATCCGGGAGAGGTTTAATGAAAATTATTTTACCCTTGTTCTCAGCAAACTTTTTCAATAATATATATGTTTTTTCAGATATAGTAGTTGTAGGTGGAATTAAAACAATATTGTATTTACATCTACCTACAATAAAATTTTTCTTGTCAACTGAACCATGTCTTGCAATTATATTTTCATCACCATACTCGAAATCCAGTTTATTATCTAAAAGAAAATATGTAAGCCATTTAAAATATTCGTCAAGCTGTCTAACCCTTAAATCATTTAATGGTGTATAGAGGCTCCATGCTCCTCTAATTGGATGAATAACAAGTATACTTGCAATTCTAATTCCTTGCGATAGAATATAGCTTAATCTGGTAAAATATTTTTCAATTAAATTATTATACTTCCACCAAGGTTGTTGATAAAATAGATTTGGCGGGAAATCTCGTTTCCTCCTACCCCGCATAGAATATAGTAATAAATGATGGTTCAACAGATTTATACCTAAAACATATAACCAGTCTCCAATCCATTTTCTATCTTCGAATGATAAGTTTTGTCCACTACCGCCATATACCTCACATAAAACTCTCTCCTTTCCAAGCTGGTTTGCAACACTAGCCACCTGTTTAACTGTAACAGTATTTTTGATGTTTCTACCTAGATGGTCTATTCCAGGAATATGCATATATTCATAGTGTATCATCGCTGAACCTATACATTTTAATTGTGATAGAAGCGTGTCTTCGGCGAGATAGTGTCCCGTATATTTTAAACCATGTTTATCACACCATTCATATATCTGTTTAGTATATGATTCTAAAAATAGATGTGTAATTGTCTTCCAAAAATCATATCTAATCTTTTTATAGTCACCTATATCTAGGAAGAGGCTGGGAAGATGGTCTAAAATATTGTAGCCATTATTTTTCTCAAATATTTCTGGTAAATTGCTTGTCCATGGTAGAAGCCATGTTGCTGGCCGTCTACCTGGAGGAGATCTACTTGAGATGAAATTTGGCTCATCTGTAAATGCTCCTGGAACAGTTTTCCCAAAATATTCTTTAAATAATTCATAGTATTTTTCATATGTTGATTCGATGAACGCCTTTACTATATTTGGATTTAAAGTATCTATATAACAATAACAACCATACCATTGATCGCCTACAGGAGCGATATATCTTATAAAATAGAGATATATTTTATCTCCCTTTATCTTATTTCTTTCTTCGACAGGCATTACCTCAACTATCTTATCATCTACTATTCTTCCAACAAAAACTTTTATAGTATCACCTACAATTCTATCGAGCCGCTTATTCATCCATAGAATTAATCCTTGGGCTCTAAATCTAGAGGAGATTGCTGGTATAATTCCTCCTGCAAATCCACTTGGCCATCTATCTTCATCATATATCCATGCTCCCATTCCTCTTTTTTTAGCTTCCTCTATACATATTTTAATTTTATTCATCCATTCATCCGACAAATATGGTGTTATTAACCCTTCCCTTGCATGCATGAAGAATCCTCCAAATCCATTCTCATCCATTTCCTTTATCTGCCTTCTAAGTTCATCATCTTCTAATACATCGTTTAAAGACCAGAATGGAATCCCTCTATATTTCTTAGGAGGATTTATAAAGATTTCATATGACATAAATGACACTAACTACTTATGGTAATAACGTTATATTTAAGCATTAGTTTTCAATAACATACATTTCCTTACTTACTGGTCGATTATATCTGATTAGAAATTTCTGAAAATTCTCACTATTTCATCTTACTATAAATATATCTCTGCCAGCATCTCTATTATTCGATACTCCTAATAGCTATTTCTCAATCTCATATCTCTTTTTAATCGAAGCTTTAAAATTCTTTTATGGATATAAAGATAATACTTATATATCATTTCGACAAAAAACTATGAATGAAT
>CAZKAY010000099.1:0-511 GCA_964550975.1 uncultured Thermoproteales archaeon
CTTTAATATATATCATTAGGAATTAACTTAGTCTATAAACTATATTTTAAGCTATGATGATAGATAAGATATTATTCACAAGGTTGTCCATAGTGATGTATTTTATCCTTTACTGGTAAGCTCCTTACAATCATATTTTAAATTAATCTCTAAGCCCGATATAAGACTTAAATTTCATGAATTCATATTCTTTGTATACAATTATATTTAAGATTTAAATATTACCTAAATATATGTATACATGAGGATATATGTCTACATGTGTCTTGTCTGTGAGGATTAGGAGGGAGATTAAGGAGGAGGCAATGCGGCTTAAAATAGATATCCGTAAGGTGGTTGAGGAGGCTTTGAAGAGGGAGATTGAAGAAGAGAAGAGGAAGAGGCTTGAGAGAGCAGTGGAAAATATTCTTAAACTTATGGGAAACATTGGAGAAGAGGATTGGGTTAGAATGGTGAGGGAATGCAGGGAGATGAGATAAAGTATTTGCTTGATACGTCGGCACTGTATCCA
>CAZKAY010000099.1:521-3112 GCA_964550975.1 uncultured Thermoproteales archaeon
TCCATTGCTTAGAAGGCTTGGGAAAGATGCTATACCTTTGCTTAAACATATGGCAATTTTAGATCTAACGAAATATGAGTTGGGAAACGTTATTTGGAAGGAATATAAGTATGGTTTGATAAAGAAATGGGATAAGTTATTAGATGAGTGGAGTGAAATATTGTCGGCAATTATGGAGCTAACACTATATGTCGATGAAATAAAAGAAATAGAAAATATAGCTATTAAGAAAAATATAACATTTTATGATGCCTCATATATCTATAAAGCTAAAAAGCATGGATTAAAACTTGTAACCAGAGACCAAGAAATATTAGAGAAATTTAAGGAAACAATAGACCTCCTAAAACTCCTCAAAAATAAGAAATAATTCAACTATAGTAATTTATCTTACTCATATTTCATCTCTTGTTTTGGGGTCTTTGATTTTTCTTTTATGGTGTTTATTATTTCTTTGAGAGGTATTTTGTAGGTAGTTTTGTTTTGTATTCTTAATGATGTTAATTAAAATAGTATTCCAAGTATTTTAGAAATTTCTATTTAAGAGTAGTTGGTTAAGTGATACTTACATTATTTTACTGTACCTAAATATATTTGATTGATAACGTGTAGATTTTGAAGTTTAAGCCATATTTTCTATTTAAATATTTATTATGGTGTAGTTGGGATAAAATTTGGGGATGATTGTATGAAAAGTTTTATAATTATTCCTAAATCACCTTTTCTTATAACTCCTCATTTGGAGAGGTTTTGTTTGAGAGATGTTCCGACTCCCTGTATATATGAGAATAATTCTTGTAGGAGGATTTTGAGGATTAGAGGGGTTTTGGCTCCCTATTTGGTGAGGATAATTTCGGAGGGGGAGAGGCCGAAAATTGGTGTTGAGGCTTTTACAAGTGATAATGAGGTTGCAGAGATTGTTTTAAGAAGGGTTGGGGAAATTTATAGAGTGGGTTTTGATTATAAAATTTTTCTGGAGAAATGTAGGTTTGATGAGAAACTTTATTTTATTGCAAGAAAGTATTATGGGTTGAGGCCGACTAGAATGGTTAATATCTATGAGGCTTTGATAGATAGTATAATTGAACAAAATATTTCTCTTTCTCTTGCATTGAGGATTAAGGGAAGATTTGTAAAAGCTTATGGAGAAAGGAAGATTATTAGGGGTAGGGAGTTCTATGCCTTTCCCTCACCGGAGAAAATTGGAGGGTTAAAGCCGTTAGAATTGAAGAGAAGAATTAAGACAACCTTGGCTAAGGCGAAGGCGATGATAGAGGTTTCAAGAATATATGAATGTTTGCCTAATATTAGGGAAATAGAGGAGAATCCAGATAATTTTATTGATTTTATAACTAAAGTTAAGGGGATTGGTAGATGGACTGCACAGATTAGTATTGCAAAGGTTTCTGAAAAATTTTATATTGGACCTTATGGAGACCTGGCTGTAAGAAGAGGTTTTAAGAAAATTTTGGGAATCGAGGACGAGAAAAATATTGAAAACTATGTTAGAAAATTAGAGGATTATGCTGGTTTAATTCTATATCTAATGGCTTTAGAGGGACATTCAAATCATGGTAAAAGATGAATTTTAGGCATTAGGAATGTAGTTAAGGAGAGAATAGGTTTCAAAATAAATTAATCTCTAAACTATATATTGGCAGAGAAATCTGATTAAGTAAAATTTCACATATAGGATTTTAATGACCATGTTATATTTCTATATTGGGTTGTCTAAGGTCTTAAATTTCTTCCTCTTTCCAAACATTAAGCTTATAGTATGGGAAAATAAAATTTCCATGAAATTTTTAAATATCAGGTTTTATATAAAATGTATGGTGATATCTATGGCTTATATCGCTAAGGTAACGAGTAAAAATATGATTACTATTCCGATTAAAATAGTGAGGAAATATGGGATTAAGAAGGGCATGAAGGTTAAATTTATTGAGGGGAAAAATTGTATAATTATGGTTCCAATTCCAAGTCTCGAAGATCTTCGAGGAATAGATCGCAGGTATTCTCAACTTATAATTGATGCTATAAGGGAGCTTGAAGCCGAACGTCGAAGAGAGGCTAGAGAATGAAGAAGTATGTAATTGATACTGGTGTATTGTTTCTTCATTTAATTGATGACGAGAGGGTAAGACCATACTTTAAGGAGATAAATGAGGGTAGGGCTAAGGCATTTATCTGTGATGTAAATTTGGCTGAATATTATTATAAGACATGTGAAAAACTTGGTAGAGAGATAGCTGATGTCAGATATAATCAAATTAGAGTATTGATAAATCCAGTCTCTACTAATCAGGATTTAACTAGAGAGGCTGGCAAAATTAAATGTAAATATAGAGATAAATTGTCTTTAGCAGATTGTTTTGTCTTAGCTTTATCCAAAATTAAGGGAGCAATACTTTTGACAACAGATAGTGATCTAGCTGAGATAAAAGAAGTTAAAGTAAAGCATTTTCCAGTCTAGTAAAATATTTTAACGATATCCATATCCTTTATACAATAATTTAGATCGAATATTTTCCTAATGTTTTAAATATTTATCAATTCTATCTGAGGATAAATATGTTTATATTTTAAAC
>CAZKAY010000099.1:3212-6235 GCA_964550975.1 uncultured Thermoproteales archaeon
TGGATCATATTTCAATGAAAAGGCGGAAAATTATAGAGAGATATTTTTAAAGTTGACAGAAAAGGGGGTACTAAGCTACAACATTGCTGAGAGGATGTCCGCATTGACTTCGTTACGTAATATGATTGTACATAGGTATTGGAGTATTGATGATGTCAGAATATATAGAGAAGCTAAGAATAATGGTGTAAGAGTTATTGAGAAATTCATTAAAGAGGTTGAAAAATATGTCTTTAAGAAGGCTTGAAGAGAAGAAAAAGTTTAAATTTTATAAGTTAAAATCTGAAGAAAAGTGGAGAATAATTAAGTTACTCTCAGAAGCTTTGAGAGAAAGAAAAGAAATATTAATAGCTGCTCTCTTTGGCAGTTTCCTAAATTTTGAAATGTTTCGTGACATAGATATAGCTATATTTACAGGCTATAAAATACCTTACAATAAGGTGGAAGCTTATGAAGAAGAATTATCTAGAAATTTAGAATTAATAGCAGGCATTCCAATAGACATAGTGGTTATAGACTATGCTCCACCACAGTTTCGCATTAAAGCATTAGATGGTATAATATTGGTAGAAAGGGAACCAGCCCTCTCATTAAGATTACAATTTAAGTCCCATCAAGAAATTAAAGACCTTCGTGCCAAAATATATAAATTCTCTCAAGCTATAAAATTGAAATCTTAGTAAATTTAAGCTTATTTCATATAGTTCAAGAATTTTTAAATATCTTTTAATAAATATATTGTGAAGTATATGTCTATTGGTGAGAAGCTTTTAGAAGAATTGAGGGAGAGGAAGGATTTGAGAGAGGCCTTAGCTCTAGAACTTATACCGTTTTTCTTTGAAAATAAGGAGCTTAGATTAACGGTTTTAACCTCACTCTATCGTGACATAGCTACAAAGGAAGATATAAAGGAGTTGAGAAAAAATATTGGGGATGAGATTGATGGTATTAGGGATGAGATTAATAGTCTTAGGGATGGAATTAATTTATTGAAGCAGAGGGTTGCTAGAATTGAGGGTCGGCTGGACCTATTTATAAAATTATTCATAGTTTTTAACCTACCTATACTACTAGGCATAATGGGAATATTGTTAAAAATGATATTCATGTAACTTTAATCAGATATAAATAATCTGGCATGAAGATTAATAGTTATGAGAATGTTATGAAATTGAAATATTCTATGGTGAACCCATTTCACTGATCATAGATTTGTTTCATATTTAGTATAGATATTAATTGACCAAATTTTCATTATTTTGCATTTGAGTTAGTTGGTTGAACGTTAAACTTATATATTTTGTTTAACTTGTAAATACGATGTTTATGGATAAATATAGGGTTAAGGTTCATAGGAAAGGGTTGATTGTAATTCCTGCAGAGGTTAGGAAGAGGCTAGGTATACATGAAAACTCCTATCTAGAACTTACTATAGATGGAGATGTAATTCATATAACTATACCTAGAGATCTAAGAAGTTTTTTTGGAGCGGATGGTGATAAAGCTTTAGAAGTCGTAAGACTTATCCATAGAGAGAGGATGAGCGAGGTTGAAAAAGAAATACATTCTTGATGCTGGAGTTCTTGCATTATTTTTTGCTGGAAGAGAGGATGCTAAAAAATATGTTTATAGAGCTTATTCAAATAAGGATAAAGTATTTATGTGTGAGATAAATGTTGCAGAATTCCTGTATAATTATGCAAAGGTATTTGGATGGGATTCAGCTAAAGCTAAGCATAAATTGCTGCGTAATAGTCCAATAGAGATAATAGGAGTTGATGAAAACCTAACATTAGAAGCTGCTAAATTAAAGCTAAAATATTATAATATTTTATCGCTAGCCGACTGTTATTTAATAGCTATGGCAAAGATTTTAAAGGCCATTATCGTTACTACAGATAGCAGTATAAAAAATGTAGATGAAGCCTCGACAATATTACTAACTATAGATAAGTTATAACTGAATTGCTAAAGAAATTAATCCTGTATATCTTTATATCATATTAGTGAAGAAAGGAGGATGTTATAGTAATTTAGGTTTATTCTCAGCTTAAACAGAGGGATTAATGACACTAAATTTCCTTAAACATAATATACTATATCCCTTGCTTAGTAAAGAGTTTTAGAAGGATTGAAAGATATCGATATAGTTGATAATTTAGGTTCTCTAATTTGTCTAGACCTGCTAACTATATACCATAATTTACCACAAGTTTTATAGGAGAATTGTCTAAGTATTTGGCTAGATTATTTTTGTTTTATAATTGTCTTTTGTTGCCTTTAGGATCCATATTTCTCTTTTCTTAGCCTCTTCTACTAATTCTGGTAGTGGTAGGCATACATAGATTACTGGCAATACCTTTTTCCTTAATTTCTCTGGATACTTTTTCTTCAATAAATCTATTTTTTCTAATAATTCATATAATAGGTTTATTCCACCTCTAACTGTTGCTTCACCGACGATACATAGGTCTCCAGATACGCCATAGATGTTTAATTCGAGATCAGGTAGTATAAGTGAATTTAGGGTTAAGTCGATACCAAGCTCTCTCTTAACTCTATCCCTTATAATAGACCTAGCTTCATCTTCAACATCAATTGTGAGTTTCTCCAATGTACGCTCAACTCGACCAAGCCTAGCATTCATCTTATTAAAATCTTCCCTAAGCCCCCTAACTTCCACCCCAATCTTCCCAATCTCAGTCCAAATTTTTGTCTGCTCTCCTTTAATTTCCTCTATTTCTATCCAATCTTTTTGATATCAGCTTTAATATCTCTAATTTCCATCCAAATCTTCGTCTGAATCTCTGTTAATTTATCGAGTCTTTCAAGTATCTCAAGTATTTCAAGCCTACCTGCAACAGTATACCTAAATTCTCTATCAGTATCTAGAAGCTTTAAGATTCTCTCTCTTAGAGAGGCCATAGTTATTCCAAACTATCTTAATATTCATTCTTTATAAATATTTCTTAAAATCGAGAATAGTTATCAGATATTATCAATTAGATTGTGATAAAATATAG
>CAZKAY010000100.1:0-6222 GCA_964550975.1 uncultured Thermoproteales archaeon
GTCCATTCTTACTAAATATTTAAATAAAAGCTGAATATCATCTTTAATTAAAATATTTGGGGAAATCATATGCCGCTAAGACCCGGTAGGTGTTACAGGAATTTCGGTACGCCACCTTACACTAGAAAAGAATACATAAAAAGTATTCCTCCAGTTAACATAGCTAAATTTGATTTAGGTAATCCTAAAGGTGACTATGAAATAACATTGAAATTGGTTGCTAAGGAAAGTGGGCAAATACGTGTGAATGCTATTGAAGCAGCTAGAATAACTGCTAATAAATATTTGGCTAAAAAAGTTGGTGAAGATAATTACTACTTGAAATTAAAGATATATCCTCATCATATATTAAGAGAAAATAAAATGATGGCTGTAGCTGGTGCGGATAGATTACAGGATGGTATGAGGTTGGCATTTGGAACTCCGATTGGAAGAGCAGCACGAATACGCCCAGGCAAAATAATATTTGAGTTAAAAACTTACAAAAAATTTTATGATCATGCTAAGGAGGCTTTGACTAGAGCTTCTTCTAAGTTACCACTTTCAGCGAAAATAGAGCTAGAGTAGTATAATTGTGGTCAGAATGGTTCCGCCATTATATAGAAATAGAGCTAAGGTATGTACCGATATTTGGAGCATAATTTTATCCAAAAAGATTTTTTCAAGAAAAATAGTTATATCGTTACTTAGAAAATATTATAAAGAAAACAATATCGAACCTATAAGAGGGAGAACGAAAATACATATATTTGATAAGGAAATGGCAACTCTTTATCTAATAGGTAAGCATGGACTGGGATTAACGGTAGATGAATATAGAAAATATTATGAGGCTATTTTCTATAAGGAATTAATTTATGAAAAAATTTATAAAAAAATTCTTGAAGAAGATGGGGAAAATATAAGAGAGTTAATTAAAAGATATTATGACGGTAAAATCGATGAAAATTTTATATTTAGAGTGATTAGAATAGCTTTTACAGCGACTCTACTTGGATTTGAAACCGATGAGAATATGACAAGACTATTAAATATCCTACATAAATCTTTTAAAGAGATCTCAAAGAGAATTATGACTTTTATAAAGTTATATATAACCTATCGTATAGCAGAGAAAATAGTTATGGGAGAGATATCTAGCAGAATAGAGAAGGAGGCCTATAAGCATTCGCTTTGCGTAAAATTCAATATATTGAAATCAGCACCATCCGACAAGCTCATAAAAATGATAGCAATAGATGTCTTAAAGGGGGAGGAATACATGGTAAACAGAGCATTTAAGACGAAAATAGACTATCAGGAAGATTAGTCTACTTTCCCCCTAAATTTAATACTATTCTTTTAGCACTATATCTTTTTCCGCGTTTAACTATTATTTCTATTCTTTTCGGAGTATCTGAAAGTTCTGAAAGGCATCGCGGGCATTTATTTCCATATTTCTTAACTATTTCCCTTAATGAAACTGGTGTGTTTCCTTTATATAAGATAAAAGAACAATGTACGCACATAACTTTTATGGGCAAATAGGCACCATATACATAATATTTCACATAAAAATAAATCTTTCCATGGTTGCATTTTTCATTACATTTTTAGTTAATTTTTCTGTAAAATAATTTTAATAATAAAGACTTGCTATCCATAGAAATATTAATTTTTTATGTAACAATATTTTACTAGTGATAAATATGCCTAAATATCCTTTAATAAGAATTATTCCTCCAGGTCCTAATGCGCTGAAGATTATCGAGAAAGATCAAATTTACTTAATGCATTCATTTACACGCTGGTATCCACTTGTAGTTAAAAGTGGAGATGGTTTTTTAGTTGAAGATGTAGATGGAAATATATATCTAGACTTTAATTCAGGTATAGCTGTAATGAATGTGGGGCATAGGCATCCAGCTGTAATTTCTGCAATTGAAAGGCAGATTAAAAAACTCTTACATTATAGTATTACAGACTTCATTTATAGAGAAACATCGGATCTGGCTGAAAAACTGGTCAAAATTACTCCAGGTAATTTTAAAAAGAAGGTATTCTTCGGAAATAGTGGAGCCGAAGCTATTGAGGCTTCTATAAAAATTTCAAGAGGCTTTTTTAAAAATAAAAGGCCATATATTATATCATTTATAGGAGGTTTTCACGGAAGAACCATAGGATCATTATCACTAACTGCTAGTAAAACTATTCATAGAAAGTTTTTTTCACCATTAATGCCTAATGTAATACATATACCATATCCCTATTGTTATAGATGTCCATTTAAACAAGAATATCCTAGCTGTAACTATTGGTGCATAGATTTCATTGAAGAATGGGTGTTTGAAAAATACGTAGATCCAGAGGAGATTTCTTCAATATTTTTCGAACCAATTCTCGGGGAAGGAGGATATATAGTACCTCCACCAAAAATATGGAAGAAGCTTGAGAGATTAGCTAAGAAATATGATATACTTTTGGTTGCAGATGAGATTCAGACAGGTATCGGTAGAACTGGTAGATGGTTTGCCTCGGAACATTGGAACATAAAGCCAGATATAATTGCAGTGGCAAAAGCTATAGCTTCGGGTCTGCCTTTAGGCGTGGCGATAGGTAGAAAGGAAGTTATGAGTTTACCGAGAGGGTCTCATGCATCTACATTTGGTGGAAATCCTATTTCTTGTGCAGCTGCTAATGCGGTAATTGATATAATTAGTAAGGAAAGACTATTAGAAAATGCATCTAGAATGGGTGAATACATGATTAAGAGGTTAAAAGAATATCGCGAAAAATTTAATATGATTGGTGATGTGAGAGGAAAGGGTTTAATGATAGGTGTAGAGTTAGTTAAGGATAGGAAGAATAAGGTTCCGGCGTCAAAGGAGTTATCAGTAATTTTGCAAGAATTATTTAGAAATGGTGTACTTGCGATTGGAGGAGGGGTTTCCACAATTAGATTTGCGCCTCCATTAATAATTACAAAGGAGGCCATCGATAAAGCCTTGGAAATAGTTGGAAAAGTATTTTCTAAAGTTTTGAGAAAATAGTCTTAAGAGAATTTTTAACTTGATTTGCCTCATACATTATCTTTATAAATATTTCACATAATTCTTTATCTTTATTAAATGTAGCTTTAAATCCTAGAAATGATAGTAAAAATATAAAATTCATTCTCTTATTTATCTGATTCAGATCTATACTCAGTGAAGAAACTTCTTCTCCATACTCCTCATTCATATTCCTTCCTCGGATATTTTATATGATTTTATTCAATAATGTCTTTTACACAATATATATGTATGCTGGCGCCGTAATGTTTAGCTATACTTGAAATTATTTTAGCAACTTTATAGCTTTTACTTATAATGACGCTTTTCTGTACAAAATAACCATCATTAAAAATTTTTCTAATTTTTTCAAGATTTATATAAAATTTCTCTGGAATTCTATTCATTTTTTTCATATCAAAGTCATAGACTATTAAGTAATATTCTTTATTACTATTTTCTAAACCATTTGGTATGTCGATAGATGAGATAATTTTATACAGTAAACTTTTTCTACCCATAAATATATTTATGGCTATTGCAGAATATTAAGGTAATATTTAAAATAGGAAATGATTTAAATAGGGGATTTTTCAATTAAGTATTACTTTTATGCAATAACTATATATTATAGATTGTGTGATGGAAATGGGGCGTGTCAGACAGCTATATATAAAAAATACTGCTAAAATGTTATTAGAAAGATACAGAGATAAATTTACCTTAGATTTTGATCACAATAAAAGGGTAGTGAAAGAACTTCTTAATGTAGAGTCTAAAAGGGTTAGGAATCGTATAGCTGGATATATTACACGGTTAATAAGGATAGAAGAGAGGGAGAAAGCATCATTAGAGGAGAAAGCTTAATTATAGCATTACTTAATTTAAAATATGACATGAAGAAACTGACCTGCTCTGATTAATGATGATATGCACCTCGACTGAAGGTGAGATAATGAGTGTGAAAATTTATAGAATAGAGGGAAAAATGTTACTGAAAGGAGAGTGGAAAAAGTTTAAAATGGAGGTAAGAGCTCTAAATGAAAAAGATGCTTTAGAGGAGATTTTTTCTAAAATAGGTTCTAGACATAAATGTAAAAGAAAGCATATCTTAATAAAAAACATCAAAGAAATATCTCTTAATGAAGTAGAAAACGAATATATTAGAGAGCTGTCGACACTTAATGAAATATATATCTGGTGAAATATGTGACATATAGCGAAGAACAGTTAAAGCGATTAGCATTGGAGTATTCTATCCTAAAAGATAATGTAATTGAACTTAGAGATAGAATTAACTTATTGAATCAAGTTGCAGTAAACATTGAGAATACTTTATCATTTGTTAAGAAAATGAAGGAAATAAAGGGTGATGAAGAAATTTTATTTAACATAGGAGCTTCAGTTTATGTTAAGGCGAAAATAACAGATATTGATAAACTTATAGTAAATGTCGGTGCAAATACTTTGATAAAAAGAGATAGAAATTATGTTATGTCATATTTAGAGGAGAGGAAAAGCGATGTTCGAAAGGAGATAGCGAATTTAACCGATACGCTAAATGGAGTATTAAATAGGATGAGGGAGATAGAGGAAATCTTAGGTAAGATGGAGGCTAGAAGGTAATATGTTCGAGGGATTAAAAAGATCATTAAAATATATTGCTAAGAAAATATCTACAACACGTTTAAGCGAGAAAGACATAGAAAATATTTCTGAAGAAATGATATTAAATCTTGTTCAAAATGATGTTGCATTTGAAGCAGCAGAATATATTATAAATCAATTAAAGGAAAAGCTTTCTGAAATCGAATTTAAAAGATTTAGTGACAAGGAAAAAATAGTTGAAAGCATTCTAAAGGATATTATTTTGAATCTTATATATGATGCAGGTAAGTTAGATATTATAAAGTTTGTAAAAGATATTAGAAATAGAAATAAGCCATGTATAATTTTGTTTGTTGGTCCAAACGGCCATGGAAAAACAACTACACTCATAAAAGTAGCCTATTATTTTATGAAAAATGATTTTTCTGTAACGGTTTCCGCAAGTGATACATTTAGAGCAGGCGCTATAGAACAGTTAGAATATCATTGCAAGGAACTCGATATCCCATTGATAAGTTTAGGATATGGTAGTGATCCTACAGCAGTAGCATATGACACAGTAAATTTTGCTCGAAAAAACAAGATAGATATCGTTCTGATCGATACTGCTGGAAGAATGCAGACAAAAGTAAATCTTATGAATGAAATGAAGAAAATTAGTAGAGTTATAGAACCAGATCTAAAAATATTTGTAGGAGATATTCTAACTGGAAATGATATGCTTAATCAGGCAATAGAATTTAATAATGCGGTTAGCATTGATGGAAGTATACTTACGAAAGCAGACGCAGATGTTAAAGGGGGGTCAATAATATCAGTTATATATGCAACTAAAAAGCCAGTAATGTTTCTTGGTATAGGGCAAAGATATGAGGATCTCATAGAATTTACACCAGAATGGCTTCTTAAAAAATTGGGATTTAATAATACTTTTTTTACATTAATACTATAAAGTTGGTTCACTCGAAAACTTAATAAGCTATAGTATTAATCTTTATATATGGATTCATGGCGGGGGTGCCCGAGCTAGGACAAAGGGGTCGGACTCAAGGTTATATTTAGAAATCCGGTGGCGTAGGCCTACGCGGGTTCGAGTCCCGCCCCCCGCACCAGGTTCAAAGCTAAGAATAAGTGCAAATTGAACTCTTTTCACTAAGAATTTTGCTCAAACTTTACATTGGGTGTTTATTTTGCGGTCGGGTTCGAACTCTTGCATTTAAATAATAGCACAAGCTTTTCTCATCCCGACGGCCTATGATCAAGGCTAAGGGGAACTATACCAAGCAGAGGTCTTAATTGCGCTAGCAGATGGCAAGTCTAGGTCATTCAGGGAGATAGCTAAAGAATCAGGTCTTGACAGAGAGGTTGTTGAAGGCGCTCTTTACGGGCTATGGAGGAAGGGTTATATCTTAGGAAGTGAAAAGCCGTTGATAGAAGCAGAAAGAATTTTCAGGGGCAGAGCTGGAGTTACGAGAAGGTTCAGAAAGTATCATATTTGTATAAGAAGGGCTTTCAGTACTTTATAGATGAAAATTTACTTCACTAAAATCTACTTCTTTCAGTTTCATACTGTCTCGTATTATAT
>CAZKAY010000101.1:0-6114 GCA_964550975.1 uncultured Thermoproteales archaeon
AAGGCGATGCTCTTCCACTAAGCTACCGGCATAAAATACTATTAGATTCAAATATTTATTTCTTTATCTATTGTTGAAACCATCCAATAATTGTTAGAGACTGTGAGTTAGATCTATATTGTATAAATGCAATATAGATATTATGTACAGGTCTCGGACAAATCTTAAGATAAAAATATGCTCATTTAAATAATGATTTAATCACTTAATATTTAATGATAAAACTATTTCTTTACCTAAAAATTTATAGATATAACTTTTTATGTATTTTTTATATAAATCTTTATCAATATATAGATTTAATTTTCTAAATCCATTTTTCCATGCAACTGAGAATATGTGTTTCATTGTGCTTGAAATATTTTTTTCATCATTTAACCATAATATTAGCTTACCTCTCTTCTTATTAATCCACATGCTTTCTATGATATAAGCGGCATTTAATTCAGGAATATACCCCTCAATTTCTTTAATCCTATCTTCCTCCACAATATACTTCCATCTACTTTTAAGCCAAATAGTATAGGATGAAGTGGTTTTAGGGGAAATTAAAAACTTATCTTTAATTAAATCATATTTATCGGGAAACTCGCTAATCTTACATATTTTGTCACTTCTTATATTTTCTTCATCTAAAAGAATATTTACACTTATTATTTCATCTTCTCTATTTAAACCACATTTTTTGTAGAATCCTACTGCACTTTTCTCCGGCCAAACCATAATTTTATCACAGTTATTTTCTCTAGCTATTTCAATTGCCTTATAAACCAAACTTTTACCTATACCTTTCCTCCTATATTTTTTATGTATCCATAAAATATCTATATGAGCTATCTTTAATTCTCTTTCGAACCCGATATATAATTCTAGTTCGCCGACTACTTTATCGTTAATCAGGGCTACTAATGGATACTGACCATTTATAAGTAAGTAGTTTAAGTGGATTGAACATATCTCTATACACATCCATGGACCTCCTTGACTCCACTTATCTTTAACACTAAGATTCTCATATCTATCCTCGATTTTCCTACCGTTAACCCATTTATACCACTTATCGACATCCGAGCAATGGATTTCTACAATATCTTTAACATCATCTAAAGATGCTAGTCTAATCTCCACTATAATTCCCATTAAAGTCTTTTAATACCATATTTTTCAGCATTCCTTTTAATTGAATAGAGATTTTGTTTATATGGAAACTCGTATCCACATCTAGGACATTTAAGATATCCACAGTCACCTAAGACCGATAAACTACAATTATAACAAGCAACAGCTCTAGAATAGGATGGACTAAACTCATATCCACACTTAGGACATCTAACAATCTTCTCATTCATATACATCACTCAATATATTATAATTAACCCACATGAAAATAAATATTATAGAAGTAATGAGATCGTTTAATAATTCTTTAGCTGAATTTTACCAATGATTGTATCGGAGATGATATTCACCTATAAATGGGGTGTAAAAATACATTCAACGGTAAGACTACATCCAAAATTCATTGGGATATAATATAAAAATATTCATATCTATCATTTTAGCATAATTTTACCTTTATAGTTGCTATTTCATAAGGATTTAGAAGGAAGTTTAACTTATTTCCATCAATTTCTATCTTTTCTAAAACTTCATTTTCAAGAAGATTGGTTTTATATGCATTTTTTATCGTTTTATTAATATTTAATGTAATTTGAACCCTAGTTTTCACCCCATTACATTCATAGATTCTTATTATTAGATCTTTATCATCCTCTGCCTTCTTAATACATTCAATTATAGCATTTTTAGGCCATATATTAATGAATGAATAGTTTTTAGGCAATAATCCTTTATGTCTTCCCTCTACATATGCTATTAAAGGATATTTAAATTCATAACTTTTCTGTACAACATTGCTTTCCTTCCAACCACCTCTATGGGGATATATGGAATATCTAATATTATGTATTCCCCTATCTGTATTATAGGCTGGTCTCGTAGGACTTCTTAGTAAAGTTAAGCCTATTACATTATTTTTTGCACTATAACTATATTTAGTGTCACTTAGGATAGCTGTACCGTAAGATCCATCCCGTTCAGATATATCAATCCACTTTTGGAAAGGTTGTTCTTCACCGTTTAATACTCTATTGGCACTACCATATTGTATTCCGACAGTTAATATAGGATTAACAATGTTTAATGGAAATAATATTTTTAATGCTCTATGTATTTCATTCCAATCCACTGTGAGATCGAAATCTATACGTCTTATATTTGAATAAACGATTATTCTTTGAATATAAGTGGAGTTACTGAAAAATCTTTTAATGGTAAGTATAGCTCTAACCGGACCTCTTTCAGAAATCTCTATATATTCTTTAGAATCTATACTCCATCTATATCCTATAAATCTATTAGATCTATTTATTCCAAGAACCAATCTACCCTCTGAATCGCCAAGATCTTCAATTAACTGTAAAATATTTCCTCTCTTATCTAATACTTCAACGTTATTTTCTTTATCAAATATACTCTCTATATGACCAGTTTCCTCGGATACCTTTATTTTAAAGAAATTATTTTCAATATCTTCTCCAGTAATCTTAATAGTATTTATATATTGCCTCTCATTTCTAACCGGGAATACTCTATATACCTTATATCCCAATGATGGAACGTCCTCCGCTATAAATATGATTTTAAAATAATTTTTTCTATCTTTTTTATAGCGCTTAATTATTTGAATAGATACTTCTCTTCCCTCAGGGTCTAAAAGTCTAATACTGTTCCACTTTTCCGGAATCTCTAGCTCTACATTAACTAGATCAGTCCTATTCCAGGATAAACTATTAAATACTATGATATTTAACTCACTATCACTAGTATCTATCATTGAGGAAATATCTTTTAACGATGCATTTAAAACTTCTCCACCTATTTTAATAGCTTTTTTATAAAGTTTATGAGAGAATTCTTGGGCAGAGGAAACAATGCTTCCACCTATTATATCATGAAACTGATTAAACAATACATTTTCCCACGCACTATTTAATTCGGTTTGAGGATATGATGTCCCTTTAAGGATCATTGCGATTGAGGAAAATTTCTCGGCTACTAGAAGTCGAATTTCACTTAAACTATTTTCCTCCTTTAATTTAGCACAGTTAACTAGATCTCCTACAAGTTCCCAGTCAAGTTCCTCCTTTAAAACTGGGATCTTATCAGCTTCTTTCAATAATGCTTTAAAGAAACGATGAGGCGTACTGAAACAAACTTTTATTTTAGGCTTTAAATAATTCCTAACCTCTCTAATATTCTGTATCTCCTGATAGGTTGGACCTCCCCCATGATCACCTCTACCAATAATTAATGGAATATTTTTAACTCCATATCTCTGACTTATACTAAATGCCATATCTTCCAAATCAGGAAAAGGTCTATGAGTAAAAGAACCCCGTAATGGTTTACATGCCAAAATACGGGTTCCATCAGGGGATTCCCACCAAAATATGTTCTCTTCTTTAGCTCCTCTAAAAAACAACAAATATTTTATTCCACTTTTTCTAAAAATCTGTGGAAGTTGCCATGGAAGAGTCCAACTATCGGGCAACCAGCCTACCTCAACTTTTACACCAAATTTTTTAATAAAATATTTTTGTCCAAAAAGACATTGTCTAACTAGTGATTCTCCACAAGGTTCTGCTCCCTCAAATTCAACATAAGTGCCACCAACAATATCCCATCGTTTATTCTTTACATATTTTAAAATTTCATCAAATATTTCTGGAAAATATTTTTTAGCGGCCTCGTATAAAGGTACTTGACTTTGTGCAAAAGTATATTCTTCATTCATTTTAAGATTATCAATAGCTCTCATAAACGTTAGTTTAACACAGTCATAGATTGTTTCAGGATAATATGGCCAAAGCCATGCAATATCAATGTGTGATTGAGGTAAAATATGTATGATCCACCTATTCATTTAAAGACACCGAATAATTTATCATTATCATGCATCATATTAATATTAAGTTTATATCTAATTAGCCTACAATTCGTTAAAAAGATTTATCTATAATTCAAAAATCTATTACTATATATTCAAGTAAAGAAATTCAAAAACTAAAAATAGTTTAGTAGTAATAATGTAGATCTAAGGCTTACTTATATTCAGTTCTACGTCTATTTTAGCTCCAGACTTTTCGAATAAGATGCCTACAGGACAATTTTCATGAGTCAATTTCCATACACGCTCAATTTTTTTCTCATCATCACTACTAACAACATTTATTGTCAATTTAACTCTTGTAATAGTACTTTCCCCCTTCTCTGCATCTGCAATAACTTCCAAACTTTTCACATCTGTCCTGGTCTTATTAGCCATTAACCTAAATATTGTTGAAACACATCCAACCAGAGCCATAACAGCTAATTCAAGCGCAGTAGCACCAGTATCATCTCCATTAAGATTCTTAGGAAGATCAACAACAACGCTGTGACCCCTACCATTATCTAAAACTGATCTATATTTTTCAAACCAAACAGCTCTAGCTTTCATATAAACCCCCTTTATACTACTACTATATGATATAAATATTTTTCAATAGATTTTCATATTATGTAAAATAATACCTTTATACTAAAATTGAGAGTCCGTGAAGCAAATTTTAGATAAAATTCAAAACATATAGAAAAAAATAAAATTATTTTTTAACATATTTCTTTACTTCTTCGTTGCTTAGAAATCTATACAGAGTTATTCCTGTTTTTTCACTTTTTCCCTTTACAGCCCACCTGCCATTTTTGAGCTTTACTATCTTTGGATTCAATAACTTTACCTTGGTCTTTGCTTTAACATCAAAGGCAATCCACTCTACCATGGTTTCACCCATACTTATTTATCCTATCTATTATATATCTTTAATCATTTAATAAATCAGCACAATATTATTCTAACTTTTAGAATTTTAACGAAAATAAATATAAATTCTTTTACAATAATGCAAAATATTATAAATAAAATTTATAAATATACTCAAATAAAATACTAAAAACTTTATTATAATAACATGAATTTTGTAAATAAAATATAAAATCTATATACTAAAATTAGATAAATTTTATAACATAATAATTGTAGTATTCTTTATAAAATATTTGTGGAAATGCTTATATATAGGTTTAAAAACCTATATAAATATGATTAGATTAACTAATGGACTTTATGCCAAGCGTTATAAGTTATCCAAAATAACTATTACAGCTATGTTTATTTCTCTAAGTGTAGTACTTAGATTATTCAAACATGTACTTCTGGGTGAGTTGCAGATTATCAATTTTTCCTTAGTTTTTGCTATTATTGCTGGATATTTCTATGGAGGCTTTGCTGGGTTTAATGTAGGTTTCTTTTCATTTATTCTATCGGATTTTTATCTTGGTTTTGGACTATGGACAATCGTTGATGGACTTATTGCGGGCATAATAGGATTTATGTGGAGTTTATTTAGGTGGATAAGCGATAGGTTTCTCATATTTATATTATCATTTTTATCTATCTTTATATATGATATATTTACATCAGCGATATTATATTGTTTAATCGGTTTCTCGTTATGGAAAGCTTTTCTTATAGGGTTTATAGGTCTTTTTCTCCCAGTTTATGGAGGATATTTATATGGAATTGGTCCTATTACAGAATTTTCGTCAAGTATGCTTATCTGTATTTTAATTTCTAGGTTAAATAGTCTTATAAAGGTGAATAGATATGGGTTTAAGAATTTATAGAATCTTGATAACATTATTTCTCATATGGAGTATTATATCAACAGTTTGTCTAGCATATTATTATAACCAGTATTTGTCATTAAGTAGGCAATATAATGTGTTATATAGGGATTATGAAGAACTGGTTAAGCGATATAATTCTATTGTTGAGGAGAATAGAAAGCTGAACGCCTCTCTAATCTACGTAGATATGCTAATTGATTATGGGAATGGTACCTATACTTGGTTTAATAATACTATTGTAACAAGGAATACAACTCTATTTCAGGCAACGGTAAAAATCTGTCTAGTTGAGTATAAGGTATATTCATTTGGAATCTATATTAC
>CAZKAY010000102.1:0-5966 GCA_964550975.1 uncultured Thermoproteales archaeon
TATCAAAAATAATATTCAAAGGTGATTAAGTTGACAGCACCGTTTAAATTAATTGACTTATTAAAATAGGTATTTCAGATACTTTTTCCACCACACTTATATCTGCCTTTCTAAAATACTTTAACTTGCTTTCTACAGTCCCTTTATCTCCAATAATTATGGCGCCTGCATGCCCCATACGTTTGCCTGATGGTGCTGTTCTACCAGCTATGAAGGCAATAATAGGCTTAGAAAAACTGTTTTCATATACATATTCTGCAACTCTTTCCTCCATATCTCCTCCAATCTCTCCTATTAATACAACACATCTCGTATCCATATCTCTTTCAAATAATAGAAGAGCTTCTAACATATCTATACCTGTTATCGGATCTCCTCCTAAGCCTATAGCTGTAGAAACCCCATATCCATGCTTATATAATTCATATGCTATTTCATACGTTAATGTACCACTTCTAGATATTAATCCGATACAGCCCTTCCTAAAAACTCGTGCTGGCATTATACCTATTTTACATTTTTCTGGAACAATTATTCCAGGTGAATTCGGCCCTATAATCCTTACATTATGTAGTATCCCATAGTTTATAAATTTTATAGAATCATGTATTGGAATATGCTCTGTAACAATTATAATTAATTTTAAACCATACCTTTTAGCATTTATTGCTTCATATACTGCATCTGAAGCATATGGTGCCGGAACAAATATTATCGATACATTTGCTCCGGTTTCTTTAACAGCCTCTTCAACATAATCGTATACAGGAATCCCATGTACATTTAATCCTCCCTTCCCCGGAGTCACTCCTCCAACAATCTTTGTACCATATTCTAACATTAACTTTGTATGTAGAGACCCCTGACGTCCAGTTATACCTTGTACAATAACTCTAGTATTTTCATTAATCAATATACTCATTAATTATTCCTCTCTAGATATTTTTATAGCCCTTTTTGCAGCCTCTTCCATATTATCAACTATAATTATGTTTTTTCTATTAAGTAGGATCTTTATACCCTCTTCTTCATTTGTACCCATAAGTCTTATAACTATTGGCTTTTCCATACTACTTTCATCTATAGCTTTTACAATACCTCTAGCAACCTCATCACATCTTGTTATTCCACCAAAAATATTTATTAAAATTACCTTTACGTTACTCTTATTCAAAAGTATTTTTAAAGCGTTTTTTACAGCATCGGCGGAGGCTCCACCCCCTATATCTAAGAAATTTGCAGGTCTTCCGCCAAAATACTTTACTATATCCATTGTAGCCATAGTTAATCCAGCACCATTACTCATAATACCTATATCTCCATCTAACTCAACATAACTATATTTTCTGGAAATATAATTGACCATCTTTATAAGATCTCTATGTCTATATAGTGCACTTTCATCAAGCATTATTTTGGCATCCACTGCATAGATTCTACCATCACTAGAGATCGCGAGCGGGTTTATTTCAATGAGCTCACAATCATATTTTATAAAAATATTATACATTTTTAAAATGATATTTCTAACGTTTTCCCTATGAATATTCGATATATTTAATTTTTTTAAGGCTTTTCTAACATGATACTCTAGCAATCCTATTAGTGGATCAATATGTATTTTTATGATTATACTCGGTTTTTCCTTAGCAATATTTTCAATATCTATACCACCCATGCTTGATGCCATAAAGACGTATTTTCTCTCTCCCCTGTCAATAGTAAATGATAAATAAATTTCTCTTTGAATATTTATCATCTCCTCTACAAGTACTTCTTCAATATTGTATCCTGAAATATTTTTTGAAAATATTTCAAAAACATGTCTTTTTAATTCATCTAAATTTTTTACAAATAAAATTCCACCTCTCTTTTTTCTACTAGCAATCGGTATTTGAGCCTTCAATACAAGTGGAAAACCTATTAATTTATATTCTTTAAGTACTTGTTCCGGTCGTCTAGATATAAATCCTCTAGGTATAGGTATACCTTCATTTTTCAATATATTTTTAGCCAAATATTCATTTAACTTCAAGTTTAAAACCTATTTACTACAGTATTGATCTAAAGCCCTTATCCTTTTAACTATATTGGGATGCGTAGAAAATAGTTCGAGAATATTTTCCCATAAACTTATTTTTCTAGATCTAATAGACCTCAACAGTTCCAATTCCTCTAAATCTCTATGTGATGTAGACGGATCTACAATAAATAATGACCTAAATCCAGATACCTTTGATATATCAATACCTTTATTAATTAGGCTACTAGTAGTTTTTATAATCTTTATTAGTGCTAGCTGTAGTTTTCTAGCACCGTTTTCAACTATATTGGCGCTATACTCGTCGGCATAATACTCTCTTAATCTACTTAATCCTAGTACAAATAAATATAATATTTGCGATAAAATCACTGATAGAAAACCGAATATTGCAATGCCTCCCCTATTCTCATCATCGCGTGTGAAAAGCATTACTCTGCCTATATAATAGAGTAATGCTGGAAGTAGAGATACAAGCATCATTATCTGAATATCTTTATGAACTATATGTCCAAATTCATGTCCAAGTACAGCTTCAACCTCATCTCTACTTAATGTAGATAATAACCCCCTTGTAACAGCTATTCTATTGCCAGTTAATGGAGAACCATATGCAAATGCATTTGGTATAGATAGCCCTGATATCATTATTTTGGGCTTATTTATACCACTTTTCCTCGCGAGAACTTCCACAATATTATGTAGCCATGGAACTTCATCTCTATTTATCTCCCTTATACCATAAATCATTTCAATAATATATGGTGCAAACAACCATTGAAGTATATTGAATACGATCGTTATAAATATTAGCGTAAAAATATTAAGAAATCCTATAAAGTATAGGACTCCTGCTAGGAAAAGCGTAGTTATACCTATAATTATTCCGAGTGTACCATACATTGAAATATATAGTTTTAGTCGTCTCATAGTATCATCTAGATATTTTATAATCTTTAATTCTAACATAAAGTTTTCGCTATATATGGGATAATTGTTTTTGATAGCTATCTAGGTCTCTTCAGCAATAACACTTTATCTAGTTTTCTGATTTTTCAAAAAATAAGTCTTTTATAGAATGGATGCCAGGGAATGGCTAAGAATAATCGTTGAAACCATTATTTCATAATCAGCAGAATTCAGCTAAAGAGAATTATTAAAGGGTCTCAGAAATAGCATAAAATAGGAAACAGAAAGCACAACAGGGTAAGAATCAATCCCCATCTCTATGCATAAACCTATATGGTAGTAAGAGAAAGCGCTCGCTATGGATGCTAAAGTACAGGTATTGGGATTATTAACTTGGACAATATTTTTATAAATATATATGCTATTACTCCACCTATTATTGATTTTAATATACTTATTTTTGAGAAACTATTTAGAAATGCTATGCTTATAACGATGCCCCAGAGCGCTAGAAACCAGTTTATTCCTCCAATAATCCATTTCATTTGTGTATGGGTTGATAGGTAGAAATTATTAATAACTACTATGCTTTTGGTTAATATTTCGCTTATATCCATATTTTCTCCAGTAATAATATTTATTAGAGAAAAATTATTGAGGATTTGATAAATATAGATGAATTTAACTATGTTTTCCATGAGATTTATGCTGAAGAAATATCCTACTGATTTAAAAATATCTGTCGTACGTCCCCTCAATAAGTTGCATATAATCAAGAATATAATATATGTTGCTATCCATATTAATATGAAATGAAGTGATCTAAGAAGGATAAAGAAATAAATATTCTGCATATATATTTCTGATGCTTTGCCTATAGATACTATGTTTCCATCTTTCACATAAATTATGTTTATGGTGCTGTCTGAAATTGAGATAGAAACATTCTTTAATAAAACATAGTTATCCATATATCTAATTACAATATGTTCTCTGAAAAAATATTCATTATATAAGGAAAAAGATATTAATAACATAAACAATATTGCTGGCCCGATGATCTCTGGATGCATACTTATTTCATTAAAGGTTGTAAATGGATTTAATAATACTTTTAACATCCTCTTTAACCCAACTAAAATTAGCTTTATTATACTAGGCTTTTCTTCCCGCAAGTATATTATCTCGCTACTCATCTTACTCACGTTAAAACATTATATTCTATGAAATTTAAAACATAAATATTTGTTTAAATAAATTTTAATTAAACTATTTTATATGTGATAATTATGGTAAAGATAGATGAGATAGATAAAAAACTTTTAAATATTTTGCAGAGAGATGCTAAAACTCCGTATTCTAAGATTGCTAAATCTATTGGGATAAGTGAGGCCACTGTACATGTCAGAATAAAAAAGCTTAAAAAAAGGGGAGTAATAAAAAAGTTTCAAGCAATTGTAGATCCGGAGAAAATAGGGAAGAATATTTTGGCTATTATAGCCATAACATGTGAGCCAAAAAAATTTGAATATGTACTTGAAAGACTAAGTGAGATGAAGGACGTATATGAAATATATGATGTTACTGGAGAATATTATGCATTAATAAAAGTTAGAGTAAACAATAGAGATAAACTAGCAAAAATATTAGATGATGTAGGTAAGATAAATGGAGTATTATCGACACGGACAATGTATGTTCTGAGGGTAATAAAAGAAAATAGTGAAATATTTATCGAATAGTTATCACAAAGAAAAGAGGCAGCATCTAAGGAATTGATGAAATATATTACTCAGGGGGATATTAAGATAAACAATAGAATTCTTCGAAATCGTATTAGGGACTTAGCTAGTAAGGATTTGGTAGAAATTAAGAAAGCGAATAGCTTCAAAGAGATCGACATATCTTTTTAATTGAACCCATTGCAAAACCTATAGGCTATGAATATGTATTATACTTTCAATGATTTCAAAAATTTGTACTTTATAGGTTGAAGCAGATTTTTCTTCAATTAGCTAGTACTTCTATGCTTATAAGTGTGAAGGTAAAAAGCATTTTAAAGGCAAAATTAAAGATTAAAAGAGGTTCATAGGATAGGTTATGAAACATAAGGTTAGATTAACAGCCTTAGACTCAGGCGGCATAGTCGTTGGTGCTCATTAAGATCCTCTAGATATAAGGAGATATGTAATGCTATTTATTAATCCGGATAGATGTAATATTAATGTACATAATAATTAAAGTTTATGTGAATGTATAATTTTCATTTTCAAACTAGCTATAATAGATATCTTATCTTTACTTTTTTAAAAAATATCAAAGAGTATTTCCCTATCTTCTCTTGGAATACTTGATTTTTAAGCATCAGCTTTGATGAATTTGAGAGATCATACGCAATAAATTCATCATTTAATTTCCTAACTTTATACACTAAATGTTGGAAAATGGCAGATGCTTTACCTATTAACTCCACAATGACTAATCTACTACCATCGCACTGTACGCCAATTTCACTTCCACCAATCAAATTCCCTATTTTAATTTCTTTAAATTCATACGAACCAATATCCCCTATATAAAAGCATCTATTATTTATTTTTAACTTAATTTTACTACTGAAGCTAATTCCTTCATCAACTAGAGTGTACATTCCCTCATGCGAATACACAAGAAGTATGAAGAAATATCCTGCATCTCTAACATATTCTGGTACTGCTAAAGAAACCTTAAGCCTATTAGCTCTTCTTGGCTTCTTAACCTTTACCATAACCTCACCACTTTTAGTGTGAAATGACATCCAATGCCATTTACCATTAATTCTAAGATGGCCCACTTTAAGCACGGCAGAGGAGATACCATTACATCCGATAATATCAATATATTGATGGCTTTCAACATTCCCTTCCGGAGCTATTCCTTCTACTATAAGCCTTAATCTTCTTCCGATAGGAACTTGTGCTATTAGGAGAAAGTCGTAGAGCACTCCCCCATTAATACTTCCACTTTCTCCAATACC
>CAZKAY010000103.1:0-5914 GCA_964550975.1 uncultured Thermoproteales archaeon
CCTTCATAAATATTTAATTATTTGAGGGATTTTTTTTGACCTTCATTGTTTCTTGGAGTAATCTTGAAGTAAGATTAATAGATATAAGAGTTTCTCGAGACCTTTATCATAAATATAAAGCTTCTATGAATCAATTTTCAGATGAATTAGAAAATTTTATTGGAAAATATAGCCCGGTATATGATTATATGGTCTTATTTAACATGGAGGATAAGGATGCTATATGTTATTACCCAATCATTTTATCAATATCTATAGATAATTTTCATGAAAAATCTTTTGATAAGAATAAAAATATTCTTTTAAATGGATATAAAGAGGCTTGGAGAATACTTAGATTATTAGAAATAGAACCAAAACTATATTCTGAAACAATCTATACTATAAAAAGTTTCTTTGAAAAATGGAAGATATCTAGAAAAATCTTTATAGACGAAGAATCCTTCTATCGTCAATTTTCAAGTATAGATTTAAGTAAAATCAAACGTAAAAGAGGGTTAGAGAAGGCTAGGGAAGTTCTTAAAAATCAGGGGGAAATAATGTTGAAATTTTTAAATAAGGCTGAAAGCATCGAATCAAAGCTGCATATAATTTCTCAATACATCCTGCTCTATCACCTAATATTAAATAAAATCATATAGGTAGATTAGATTTGGTTAAAATATTAGTAGCTATCCCTCAAAGTTTCTTAAAGAATGTTTCTGAAGAAAAGGATAGGAAATTTCTAGAATCTTTCTCGGAAGTTATATGGAATAATTTTGATAGGAATCTTACTGAGAGAGAATTGTCTATAATGATTAGAGATGTAGATGGATGTATTATAAGCTGGGGGTCTCCGAAAATAAGTCCCAAAGTATTAGAAAATGCTAATAGACTTAAAATTATAGGTCATGTAGCTGGATCTATTAAACCATATATATGTAAAGAGGTTTTTGAGAAGGGTATTATAGTTATAAATGCTGCATCTGAAATAGCGAAATCTGTTGCAGAATACACTTTAGCAATGATGATGAATTCTCTAACAAGAATTCCTCAATATATTTTCTCTATGAAACAGGGATATGAAAGAGATTTTAGAAGAGAAAACATGTTTTATACAAGGGATCTTAGAGATAAAAATATAGGGATAATTGGATTTGGAAATGTGGCTAAGGAACTCATAAAACTATTAAAGCCATTTAATGTAAATATAATGGTATATGACCCCTATGTAGATGTAAGTGTTTTCAGAAAAATGGGTGTGAAAAGGGTTTCATTAAAAGAAGTGTTATCTAAATCCGATATCGTCACAGTACATGCAGCATCAACCTCTGAGACCTATCATATGATTAGTGAAAAAGAGTTATCTCTAATGAAGGATGGTTCAATACTAATATATTCTTCTCATGGAGGAATAGTTGATCAAAAAGCATTGATAAAGGAGGTTGAAAGGGGTAGAATATATGCAGTTTTAGACACCTTTGAGGAAGAGAAGTATGGGAAATGGCTTTCCCAGGACAGCATTTTAAGAAAACTTGATAATGTTTATCTAACTCCACATATAGCTGGACCTACTGGAGAGAGGAGGAGAAAGCTTTTCGGAGTAATTGTAAGAGATTTTAAACGATATTTTGATGGAAAAATGCCTAAAAATGTTGTTAAATACAGTTCTCTAAAATATATAGCATGATCTATTTAACCAACTTAAATTCAAGAATAGTTATATAGTCATCTTCGTTTAAATCTGGATAAAACTTTTTTAATCCATCTAAAAGTTCTTCTTTATTTTCAAAGCCATCTTTTCTAGCGTCCCTTTCAGTTAGGTCTTTCACAGTAAGATATTTTACAGATTTTATCTCTAATTCTCCCACGATTTTTCCACCGCTATGCAAATATACCCTTCTATGCTTAGGCTTAATTATGCCTCTACGTATCGTAGTAGTCTTTTTACCACTAAATATTAGCTTCAAATATTTCTTCTTAATACATAGTACTTTACCTAATCTTATTATTTTTAAGTCGCTTCCAGTCATAGCGATCATTTTAAATCATTTTAGAATAAAATAGATGTCCATAGTTTATAAAAATTATGCTAAATAATTATGTTTTATATCTAATCTATTTAAACAAAAATATTTAAGGATTAAAATTAAGCTAATTATCGGTAATATTCATGGATAAATATATGATTATAATAGATGCTAATAGGATTTTAAGCTCTATTGACGGTAGGATTTACGGACAATTTATTGAGCATTTAGGTAGATGTATCTATGGTGGAATATGGGTTGGAGAGGATTCTAAGATATCTAATATAAAGGGTTTTAGAAAAGATGTAGTGGAGTATGTTAAGGCTATTAAACCTGCAATAGTCAGATGGCCTGGTGGAAACTTTGCCTCCGGTTATCATTTCATTGATGGAATAGGTCCTAGAAATAAGCGTCCCATAAAACTTGACTTAGCATGGAATGAGTATGAATCAAATAACTTCGGTACAGATGAGTTTATCGAATGGATTAGATTAATTGGTTCTCAACCGTATATTGTAGTTAATGCTGGTAATGGTTCTCCTGAAGAGGCTGCGCATTGGGTTGAATATACCAATAGGATTGGTGGGACATATTATGCAGATCTAAGAAGGAAATATGGTCATAAAGAACCTTATAATGTGAAACTATGGGGTATTGGAAATGAATTATATGGAGAATGGCAAATAGGTTTTTGTGTCGATGGTAGGGAGTGCGCGAGGAGAACCATAGAATTCGCAAATGAGATGAAGAAGGTTGATGGAAGTGTAGAGCTGGTGGGAGTTGGTACAGATTTTAATCAGAGATGGAATTATGATATGGTTAGATATGCTGGAAAGTATATTGACTATCTCTCTATACATACATATGTATATGAGAGAAACTATTTAGACCTAGTTTCATGTACAGAGTTATTTGAAAAACGTATTTTAAAGACGTTTTTTACAATTGAAGAAGCCCGGAGAGATGGTAAAGTAGATAGGAATATTAGGATAGCATATGATGAATGGAATGTATGGTATCCTGAGGCAAAGCCTCCAGAACATACTCAAATTACGTCTCTTAAAGATGCTATATTTACAGCTCTAGTATTAAATGTCTTCGAAAAATATAGTGGAAGGGTTGCCATAGCAAATTTTGCTCAAACAGTAAATGTATTACCATTAATATTGACTAAAGATGATGGCAGTATATTGTTGTCGCCACAATATTTTGTCTTTAAACTATATGTTCAGCATGGATCGAAGCTAATATATTCGATCGTTGATGGGGAGGCGTATTTCTCAAGAAAATTTGGAAAATGGCTAAACTTTATTGATGTTTCTGCATCGATAAGCGAGGATAGAAATAAAATATACATACATCTTGTAAACAGAAATCCTGTAGAAGCCTATTCTTGTAGAATAAATGTTAGAGGATTTACTCCTAAAATAGTTAAGCATAGCTATGTTACTAGTGAAAACATTGATGATAAAAATACTTGGAAGGATCCGGATAAAATATTTATAGTAGAGAGAAAGCCTAAAAAATGGAGAGGGGAAATAACTATTCCAAGTAAATCGGTAAATCTATTAACTTTATTGAGTTGAATAAGATGACTAAAACATGTGAAGCAAAAAGACTTCTAATAAAATTTTCATCAAGAAATAATGTAAAGATATTTAGTGATGGAGACATAGATGGAGTTTTCGGAACAGGATTATTATTGCTAGGTCTAAATATAAATGATATAGAGATTCCGCTTAAAAATATTAGATTTCCCCATCCCTTATCTTTTAGAAAGCTTAAAATAAACAATAGTATATTGATAGAACTACCTATTACAAAGGGATTAAAATATGTAGGGGAAAATATTTTAGTAGATCATCATAAAGATTTTTCGGAGGTAACTTTATACAAAGATTATGAAAAAGTAGTTCAGGTAAAAATGGATTTAACTCCAAGCATTTGTCGAACAATATTCAATATATTTAAGAATGAATTTAAAATACTTCCACAAAGTATTCTAAATATAATTAAATCTATAGATAATATAGATCAAGGAATATTATTGAACAGATTAGATAAAAAGGTTTTTTATGCATTTCAGCTCCACGTGCAGAAAAATATTGATAGAAAAATAATTGTAAAATGGATTGTGAATTATGAATGGGATAAGATAAATAATTTTATTGAAGGAGAGCGGGAAAAATACGAGCTCATTGAAAAGATTGTTAAAGATAAAATAAATTCTTCACAAAAAATGTTCAAAGATATAGTGTATTTCACCTATAACCCTAAAAAAATTTTGGAGAGGGTTGCAATGAGGGAGGCAATGTTCAGATTAGAGGAGAAGTATAAAATAGTTATTTCAATAGGGCTTAAAAATAATATGGCTTTTAAGGCGAGCATTGGTACCAGAAACCCAGAAATAGATTTAAATAAAATATATGATGATCTAAGAAATATAGATGGTATAACTGCAGGGGGGAGAAGAAATATAGGAGGAGTACAGTTTAATCCGATCGAGCTCAGAGAGGTATTGGAGATATTCAGAAAAATATTTAAAAAATTACTATAGTTTTCTTACTAATTTTATTACTTCACCTATGAGTCTTTCTCCCTCACCTTTCATTAAAATTGTTGTCGGAAACTTTACCTCATATCCTCCTTCATCATATGCTTTCTCTGTAGGTATATATCCGAAATATTGATTAGCGTAGGAGGCGACAACAGTTTTTTTGAATGGAGAGTTTTTCTTAATATTTATCTGATGTTCAACGAATACCTCGCTTGGAAGGAATGTTAATACAATATCTTCGTTTATCTTTAATGCAGATATTCTCGCATCTACATATTTCTTATCTTTAAATGCTATTGTTCGATTTAACAAATATTTAGCTGCACGTAGTTTCACTAAGTTTTCTAATGAAGGTTCCTCTTCATATATTCTCCTTGCAGTTTCATATTTTTCCTTTACAGATTCCAATGGAGGAGGTCTCTGTACATTTAGCTTAACTATCTTCTCTCTAAAATCAAGGTCGATTTTCTTATATATTTCTGGTCTCTCCAGCCTCCTTGAAATCTCATAGCTAAGGATTTTACCCATAGATTCAACGTCTCTAAATGTGCCAACATTTCTATTATAAACTTTCTCCAGTATAGTTCCTGGAGTATATGGATTTATATCTCCACATGCACCATTTAAAAACATTGATCTGACATTGTTTAAATAGTTAAAATACTTTACAAATGCTCCTGGATAGTCAGCACTAATATATAGATTATTTGAACCCATTACAACTCCATGGCAGGTATAGTTTAAAATAAAGATTTTTTCATCCATATTTTTAAATCCTAATGCATGTATACTTGGATCTACAGTACCATTGTAAGGATTTCTCCTATTCACAACTACTTCTTCAACTTTACCATAAGCATAGACAATTTTCTCCAATCTCTTTCTATTTATATATGACGAATATGCTATGCCTACAATGCTTTGAATAAAGTATTCTATATATGAATTGAATTTTTCACTATATACTCCATAGAGATCTGGACCTGAGTGGGTATGTGTTGCAGCTATGACTATATTATTTACTCCAGTCTTACTATATATTTCATCAACTATCCTATTTCTCATATCATCTGTAATACCAAGAACATCTAAAGAAATTATTATTACATCCACATTTTCCTGTCCGATGTATATCGATCTAGCATAGAGTTGATCATGGACGCCTTTTGAAGTATCTTTCCTGGCAGAGTATCCAGCTAAAGCAATGCCTACCGGCGGAGTTATCGATGTTTCTTCAAAACCAGCATGCATTTAGATTACCTATGCCGGTGGCGGTGGAGGTGGAGGCGGTGGTGGCGGAGTAGGTGCTTTTCTTTTCTTCAAAACTACAACTAATACTACTACAACT
>CAZKAY010000104.1:0-5701 GCA_964550975.1 uncultured Thermoproteales archaeon
ATAAAGATATTCTACTCTTCTATTAAATTTCTTTAACTCAATTCTAGTACTATACGTTCCTCTAAATATTGGGTTAAACTCCCCCCTAATTATTGGAAGCTTTTCCAAATGTTTCTCCAATTTCTTAAAAAATTGGGAAGCCGTTGCAATATTTATATCTAAATTATCTCCCTCTCTTCTCCTCATCTCCTCTACAACTTTAACTATGAATCGCTGAGGAGGAGTAAAATCGTCGCCATTGGGTATAAATATAATATTGGTTGAAGCAATCTCCCTCAATTTTTCTATAAGATCTTTAAGAAAAGTTATTGCATCATCTATAGTAGCTGTCTTTATAAAGAAATAATATCTTCTTTTTCCTTCAGGAATATATCCTGCACCATAGCTTAAAGGCATTCTATGAGTTAATATTCTTGTACCATCTATACCTTCCCATAAAAATTCACTTGGAATCCTCTTAGAAACTCCTCTCCAAAAGACGAAGTAATCAATTTTAGCTTTTTTAAAAATCTGAGGAAGTTGGCCGGATTGACCATAAACATCGAGAAACCATCCGCATTTAGCCTCTCTTCCAAACATTTTTTTAACAAATGTTTGGAATAATATAATGTTTCTCACAATAAATTCTCCTTGAGGAATATTTGAATCCGGCTGAGTATAGCCTGAACATACAAATTCTATAAAACCCTTCTCCACAAATTTTTTCAGTTCTCCAGAAAGCTCTGGAAACTCTTTTAAAAATTCCTCAATATATATCGTTTGATCAATATTAAACCTATATCTATCATCTTTCTCCAAAAATTCAAGTAAATCCACCAGATTTTCGGCCGTAATATCAAAGTATTCTTTGAAACTTAACTGCCATAGTGCGTCAAAATGCCAGTGTGGAATAATAAATACATCTAATCTAGACATAATTACCCCAATAAAATTATCTTGTTTTAAAATAAAAATTTACAATTTCCTCATTGAAGGCTTCGAACAAAATAGATCCTTGAGAATCCTGAGGTGGAGGAAAACCTAATAGGAAAGATATTGTTGGAGCTAGATCTATAAGATGTACAGGTCTTTTAAACTCATAGTTCTCTTTAATACCGGGTCCAACCAATAAGATAAATGCGTAGATTGAACTCATACCATATCTTGCTGTTGGCAGATATATTCCATGACCCTCACTATATTTTCCACCCTCTCTTACAGTAAATATTATGTCTCCTATACGGTCTCCGTAGAGACCTAGTATTTCTGCGTCCTCCGCCCTCAATATAAGTGTAAATGGAGATCTACCTAATATTGGATCCCTATATTCAAGCAACGACTCTATAATTTCATCCCTCACCTTTTCATAATCAGTTGGATCTACTATTCCATGAGGCTCTCTACCCTTCAAATTTATATAAATATAGATATCGTCATGGACTATTGCCTTAGTCTTACTCCAATCGATTTCTCCACCACGTTTCTGAGGCTTTGTAGCAACTCCCACTGAAGTCTTCTTCTTATAGACTAGAAGCTTCTTTTTAATCAGAATATCTCTAATAATCTGAGTAATAGATCTATCTCCATGATAACCTATAACTCCATGATCTGAAACTATAGCTAACAATGTTTCTCCATCAATTATCTCATCATATATTTCACCAACCATATTATCCACTATTCTAAAAGTCCTTTTAATTAACTCCATATAATATCTATTATCCGTATCTTTTGATGCTGTTAACGGCTCAGCCCTTCTAATTACACTATCAAGTATGTAATCCGGTGCATGAGAGTGCAGGAAGAATAGATCCCACTCATATTTTTTAGACAAATATTTAGATGCCTCTATAAACCATCTATGCTGATACTCTAGTTCCTCAATAAATGTTTCATAATCTACCCATGCACCGTATATCTCTCCCTCCTGAATATATCCCACACGCTGTAGAAATGGTCCAATATTTTCAACTAATTCTTCATCAACACCTGTGGGATAAGACCAACCCTTTACAGGCATTATTTGACTGCAATAGATTTCTATCTGATTTCCATCAGAAGAAAGCCATACAAGCTTTAATCTAACAGTACCCTCAATACATTTCTCTCCATTCTTAAAGATAAATTTAAACCATTTACTCCATTCTCCCGGAGAAATAAAGCCTATAACATCATTAAAATCCTTATTTTTAGAGATAGCCACTCTATCATATCCCTTTCCTTTAGAACCAGTTATGAGAAGATATATTTTACACTTTAAATCATCCCCCAATATTAACTCTGTTTCAAGAGGATTTATAAAATGGGATGGAATATTTCTCCATTCATTGGCATTTCTAACATTAATTCTCACGACATGCTGATCATTTCTTATCGAACTATATAGTTTGGGACCCGAGATCTCATGGATACAGCTTACACAGAAACATCCATCTATCTGTATACCATGTTTTAAGGTTACTGGAAACTGTGGTCCAGCCCACTTTAATAAAATACATTTCTTTCCAGCCCTTTCAGCCGCCTGCCACAAGAACTCTGCTCTAACCATCCTTGTATCAAAGCCAGATTTTCTTTCTAAATAAGACTTACCCTTAGTCAATATAGAAAAACCTGTTATTCCATGGGTTCCAGGCAATGCACCTGTACTTATAGTGGTCCAGTTAGTTGGTGTATGTGTAGGAAGCGATGATAAAGCCTTAATGAAAACACCCTTTCTCTTCAATCTTAATAAATTAGGCATCACATTACTTTTCATTAAAAACAATACTAGATCCGCGCTTGCTCCATCAAGACCAAGTATGAAAGCTCTCTTAGGTCTATTCATTAATCTAACACCAGATAAAATATTATGAAACTAACAATTATTTTCTTAATATTTTAATTTATTGAAAAGCTAAAATATTTGATGAATATTTATCCTATCTATGAATAATTTATTTCAAATATTACTATTATCAATTTTACAGGGGATTTTAGAATGGCTTCCAGTGAGTAGTGAAGGAAATATACTTCTTGTCACAATATCTGTTTTTAAGATAAATCCCTCCGAAGCCTTTAGAATTGCAGTATCATTACATATAGGTACTATGCTTTCAGCTATAATTTTTTATCGAAAGGATCTAGTAAGTTTACTGAAAAATCTATTTGTTTTCAGGATGAATAGGTATCTCAAATTCATTTTAATTTCCACTATATCAACAGGTATATCATTCTTACCTTCATATATATTTTTAAAAGAAATTTTATCAATTACATCTGGTTCAATCATTACAATAATAATAGGTATAATGCTATTCATAACAGGATTTCTATTATATCTATCTAGAGGAAAAATGGAAAGTAAAAAAGATATAATATTATTTGATGCACTTATACTGGGAATTGCACAAGGATTTTCGATAATTCCAGGAATAAGTAGATCCGGAATAACTGTATCAACGCTTCTATTAAGAGGATATACCTCCGATTTCGCTCTGAAAACTTCATTTATACTGAGTATACCAGCAGTTATAACTATAGCTTTCATCGAATCCTCATCCTTAATAAATATAGGTATAGATAAAATAATGCTGGCAACGGTAACTACGTGTATCACTGGATTGGTTACAATCAGAACATTAACATATTTAGCTAAAAGAATGCGATTCGAAAAATTCTGTATCCTAATAGGAATATTATCAATAATCTCCGGTCTAATAAATCTGTAAGTCATCTGATATACGAAAACATACTATAAACTAACATTGATTTCAATAGATACTGTATTTCTTACATTAATTTAATGGTGATTGTTATTTCATTTATGAAAAGTCTTGTAGAAAAATGGAGGAGAGAATGGGAAATAATAGTCTTCCTACATATCGTTCTTGAAAACAACAAGAATTGGTAGAAAATATGTGGTATCTAATAGTAGCTTTATATTTCAGCCTTTCGAGAAATATAACTAATTTCCTTACCATGAAATCCGAGCTAAAGATTCATTATAAACACTCTAGTTCATCTACACAACTCCTCCTAAACAATCAAAGCCTAATTGAAATAACTAGAACAAAATAAACTTATATATACAATAAAGCAATCATTTATAGATTATTATCTCTCATTTAAGGTTTAAATGTCATTTTTGGTGACACTTAAATGAAGAAGGTTGGGTTGGGCATAATTGGCTGTGGTTGGGCTGCCAGAGACTTGTATGAACCAGCTTTCAGATTCCTAAAGAACGGAAGAGTTGTCGCCGTCATGGACATCAATGAATCTAAGGCTAAGTTCCTGAAAGAGTTGTATGGTGTTCCGAGATACTATACAGACCTCGATGACATGCTTAGAGACAAGGAAGTCGAGGCTGTAGTGGTCTTAACGCCTCCACACCACCACCTTGAGCCCGTAGTCAAATCCGCTGAAGCTGGAAAACACGTATACTGCGAGAAACCGATGGCCCCAACAGTCCAAGAGGCTGACCGCATGATAGAAGCTTGTAGGCGGAACAGAGTCAAGTTTATGATTGCTTTCATGAAACGCTTTAACAAGTCCTTTAGGTTCGTCAAAAAATTAATCGATGAAGATCAATTAGGCAGTGTCTTCGAGCTAAGAGCACGATGGGACAACGCAAGAGTTGGGAAGATGTCTGAGACTCAGTATCGCCTTAAACTGATCTCCGGAGGCGGATTTCTCCAAGAGGACGGCTCACACCCATTAGATATTTGCCGTTGGTGGCTCGGCGACGTCGAGGAGGTGAATGCATATGTCGCAATCATTGCACCAGATAGGCATGAAACAGATGATATGGCATGTGTAACAATGAGGCATAAAAGTGGTGCGATAAGTACGCTTCATATAACGATGATAACTCATACAAAGGGTGAGGAAAGCTATGAACTCTATGGAACTAAGGGGACACTAATTATGAAGTGGCTTTATCATAGTTCAAGATCACCTGAACCAGCCTTAATTCATCTATACAGAAATAGTCGCGAGGTTCAAGACTTAACTCTTAGCAGCTCATGGAACCCGCTTCAGGAACTGAGAGATAACTGGCAGTATCTCCGAGAACTTGAGCACTTCTGTGAGTGTATTCTTCACGATGAGGAGCCTTACTGTACAGGTGAAGATGGAAGAGCCGTCGTTGAGATAGTTAATGCCGCCTATATATCGGCATGGAAACATGAAAGAATAAGGCTTCCACTCAAGGTGACTCCGGACTTAAAGGAGTTCTTCATAGAGCTTCGCTCTAAAAGTCCCTGGTCTTTAGGCGAGAAAGAATGGAGTAGCTGGTACTAATATTCTTCCTCAACCATCTTATCGTCATTCGTAGAAGTCCTCAACGCCTTGAGAGAAGGATAACATTAATATTCTTTCTAACAACTTTGGCTATTGAGATGTTTAGTATTTATGTTAATAGCGTATTTTTCTCAATAGTTTTGATATTATTTTTGATGCCTCTTTTTTACTTATGAGTTCGTCTATCCCTACTTTTGCCCCTATCTTTTGGCTAAATAATATATGTGTCTTCTCTATCTATCTGAAATTAGATATTTCGAACATTATTTTAAGAATATTTTTATTTCTCTCTACAATATTTTCTGTATGTTTTCCTACTCAAACTATTTGCCTATAGTAAATTTTTTGCATCATCGTATCTTTTTAAAGAAAATAGCCTCGGCGAAATCTAAAAATATTTTATTAAATCTATCAATACCTCCAAATTTATTAACAACTCCAGGTA
>CAZKAY010000105.1:0-5675 GCA_964550975.1 uncultured Thermoproteales archaeon
TCTTCTGCTTAGCCTCCTCCAAATCACCAATATCCTCATAAGAAACACGAGGAATATATACTTCTCCACTTACTGGTTTTTCCTTCAATACTATCTCAGTTGTAGAAGATACATATACATGGGGATAGGGTTGTGTCGATATTACTGACAGATTTAATGCCATGTTAAATACAGGTATTACAATGATATCCCCTCTTGTTAAAGGTTTTCCTTCTAAGTGTCTTCTAATATATTCTCTAAAGTCGGGTCCAAATCTTATTGGCTCACTTGGCGCTAAAACTACTTTTGATGCAGGTCTTACTATAGCTTTTCTAATTTCTACGCTATCACCGATAGATACGCCAGCATTTCTTCTAACATAACCATCTATTCTAATAGCCTTTAATCCCTCATCTTCAGGATATGCTGGCCATGCTATCGCAACAGTTCTTTTTTTACCAACTATTTCTATAAAGTCTCCCTCTATTATTCCAAGTGCCTTCATACTGGCTCTATCGATTCTAGCTATACCTCTACCTACATCACGCTGTCTCGCCTCTAATACACGCAATACAATACTTTTTAGAGACATAAATACACCATAATTTAATTTTAATTCATTGAGTTAAAATTAGCATAGTAATTAATTAAGTTATTGTTATGGCTAGCTATGCTGTTATTTCTACGATATCTCTATCTTGAAGAACAAAATTTTTTCCTACTCTCTGTGGATTAAACATAAATCTCTTACTCCATACTCTCGCATATCTAAAGTTCTTATAAAGTCTTGTATGAATTAATTTTGCTACATCAATTACTGTAACTCCGCTTTTTACTACTAATGGTTTTTTAATAACCTCTCTTCCAGGAGGTTTCGTATATATTCTTATTAAATTTAACTCTCTTCTTAGTGTCTCACCAATAATATTTAAATTGATATCTTTATTAATACATGATCCGGAGAAAAAGTTTACCTCATAATCTAGTTCTCTTAGAAATATTTTAATTGTTTTTTCATCCCAGTATAAGTCTTTCTTATTTAGAAAAATAATGGTTGGCTTATATATTTTTTTAGATATTATTGCTCTCTCTATCTCAGAGAGAGATGCTTCTCCATTTATCCTAAGAGTACACGAAGTATATCCAAAATCTATTAACATTTTTCTGACATCATTTTCAGACCCATCCTTTATTCTGCCGATAATTGTTATTCCACCCTCTCTTCTCTTTTCAAGTTTAATTTTAGAAAAAGATTTAGACAGAGATATATTTGCTTCACTAAGATTTTTTAATAATGATTTTAGTTGATATAGAGGATCCCAGCTTAAATCGATCATCAACATTATTGCGTCAGCATTCCTAGCTAGTGCAAGAACTTTAGATGTCCATTCCAACTCTTTATCAGATAATGCAGGAGCCTCGATGAACTGAAAAACTATATCATTAATTTTTGATGTACCTGGGATAGGTATACGAGTAGTATATGGTGTTGGAGAAATAGAAGGGTTCGCGTTACTAACTAATCTCAAAAAGCTACTTTTACCAGAATTAGTAAATCCAAGTAAAACTACTTGGACATCCCCCTCCTTTTCTATAAAAAATCTTTCACCTTTATGAATCTTCTTTCTCTTTGATTCAAGTAATTCTCTCCTAAGTGATGCTATCTGCCTTCTAACTTGCGATACCAGCTTCTCTGTTCCTTTATGTCTAGGAACTGATGATAAAAAGTCTTCTAAAGCCTTAATTTTCTCTTGAATTGTTCTGGCCTCAGAAACTCTCTTCCATTTAGCTCTGGCTTCAGCTGGTAGGTTTGCAGGCATTGTTATCTAATATTAATAATTTTATAACACATTTAAATAAATTTAAGCATAGATATCGAGTGTGGAAGGATGAATAATGTATGTAAGTTTTATGTTGAGACGGCAAGAGGCCGTAGATGCGTTCTATTAGATTATAAAGAATGGAGAATAAGAAGAAATAAATTAGTAAATATGTGTGAAAATGGCGGTAGTGGTTGTACAATTTTATCTAAATATTTTCGAATGGCTTCTAGAAGCAATAAAATGAAATCAGGTTTGATATAAATGAACGAAAAAATATTCAATACTTTATCTGTAATAATTATTCCATTTATAACCTTGATTACGATTTATCTATATTATATATATGGTGTAGATTTATTTTCTCTTGGAATGATATTTATATTTACATTTCTCTTAAATGTTTTTAAGCAAATTCCCTCTGTAAATAAAAATAATTTTTTATCCCAATTACATATAGCCTTAATATTTACCTCAAGTTTTTCCTCAATTTATATAGTATATATGATGAACAAAGAAAATTTAGTAATAGGTCTAAACATTGGTGGAATAATATTTCTAGTAATAGCCTTTTTTCTACTCACGTTATCAATAACTTTAATTCAATATCCATCTCTAGTGATAATTGAGAAACTTAGATATCCATCAGCTATATTGCTTAAAGTAGATAATGAAAATTCATATGGATATTTTATCATAGGCATTATAGTTGGATTCATATCTTTTCTAATAGATTTTTACTTAAAGATACATAGCGTTTCCTATTACATAACTACTATATTATTGCTAATATACTCCTCAATAGACTTTATTTTATCTGGAGTAGTATTATTTATACCATATCTATTTCTAGAAAAATTTTTTCCAGAAATATCTTTTTCAGAAAAAGTTTCATATAACTTTTTCTCGGGAGTTTTTTTAGGCTATCTCTTTATAGCATTACTTTATATGCTTTTCTTTAGGAAAAAATATGGTGAAATATTAAGGCATGTAGAAAAAAAATTTCTTAGGTGGGAAATAAGTATATCGCTATTAGCTGGCTTATTAATATATATTCTGAGTTTTTTTATGCTTACGGGGGATTTAAGAACATTATTCTATTCCCTTTTAAGTCTATTTTTTATAACGATTGCATCTCTTATTGCATGTAGAATAGCGGGAGAAATTTCTATATTCATATTTTTAAGGTCCCCGATACTTTATATATCAAATATAGTATTTTTAGTTGCTATATTTTTAAATACTATAATAGGTTTATTTCAACCCCTAATTATTTTCTCCTCTCAATCATTTAAAATATTAACTATATATGTTATTTTCATTTTTATAACATTTCTATCAGCGTTCATTATGGAATCAGTTAAAATTTTAGAAAGAGAAGAGGAAAAACATACATTATTGACCTATACTTTGACAATAGTAGTCACCATATTTGTATCTATTTTAAGTAGTATATTGTTCACGACTCAGGGATTTCACCCGCATATAAAGGAAAAAATGGCATTTGATCAAATATTAGAGACATTGAAAGCCGTCCCCAAAGTAAGTTTGGGAAAACTATTATCATCAAAAATATTTTTAATATCATTTTTTTCAATAATCTTTATGCAGACATTGAAAATATTCTACTATAAGTTTCCAATAAATATTACATCTTTACTAGCCATATTCATAGTGGGTAGGGATCTCTGGATTATATATATATTTACATTTATAATCAAATATATTCTTCTAAAAACTCTTAAAAGCGAAATCGAGATAAAAGGAAATTTAAAATCTTTTCTCTATGCTTTAATTATATTAAGAATAATTGAAGCATTTTTAATAAAATGATATATGGGAGAAATATGAGAAAAAAGATAATTTTCATAGAGAACCCCTCTCCTCAGATATTTTTAGAAAACTTTAGAAAGGAGTTGGGAAAAAATAATGTTTTAATCATTATCGGTGAGTGTAGAATAGAATATAGAGGGAGGGCAAGTTCAGAATTAGGTTATGGAGAAAGACTTATAATCATAAAAAGGGATAAGTCAATTATAGTGCATCGACCAACTGGATATGAACCCGTAAATTGGCAACCAAGTCAGTGTTTTTATAAAACTAGGATTGTTGATTCAGAAATACTGATTGAAGCAATTAGGCAGCGTCCCTTTGAAATATTAAAAATATTTTTCAAAAAAGTTTTCATAATGATTTCAGCTTATATCATTGATGAAAGTATATTCAAACTATATGGAGATGAGGAAGATATGAGACAAGCATTAGTATTAAATCCTCAGCTTATAGAAGATAATTTTAAGATAATAGAAATAGAAAAAGAAATAGACGGAAATTATGTTGATATATATGGTATAGATAAAGATGCTAAGCCAACCTTAATTGAAATAAAGAAAAATACAGCTGGGAAAAATGCAGTACTACAATTATATAGATATATGATGCTTTATAGAAAGAAATATGGGAGAAACGTTAGGGGAATTATCGTTGCACCTAAATTGAAGATAAACGCATTAAAATTAGCTAAAAATTTAGGAATAGAATTTAAAAGATTTAATGCAAAACTCGCTAAAAAATATTTGTCTAAATGATTCTCTCCAATATTTCTATTAATACTTTTAAGTCTTCTGAAAATACCGTTATATTAGAACTTATGGCAACCTCAAGACTTTTAGGATTATATGCTATACTAAGCCCGGAAATTTTAAACATAGGTATGTCAACTTCACTATCTCCTATAGTTATTACATCATGCAAAGGAATATTTTCTTTTAAACAGAAGTCTTTAAGAACTTTATCTTTATTAGAATATTCAACACGAACAATAACCTTGCCTGTACAAATATTATTTTGAAAAACTATACTGTTTGAAATAAACATATCAATACCTATCTCCTTCTCCAATCTATGTTTAAGAAGATCTAACCCCGCGCTAATTGCAATTGTTTTAAGACCTTTATCTTTAATATATTTGACTAGCTCTGCAGCATATCCTTTAACTTCTATCTTCTCTATGGCGCTATAAAATTTATTTAGATGGAAACCTTTCCATAACTTTGCATCTAACTCTGCCCATTCCCTATATGATAACTTTCCCTTAAAGAATAACTTCATATTTTCTTTAGCCATGCTCCAAGTTCCAAAAAAGTTGTGAAGATACCTCCATATACTATCTATATTAAATAATACTCCGTCCACATCGAATACAACTAATCTATACATTATTAACCCTCATTCTAAATATTCCTTTCTCTCTTAATTTTACCTAAAATTACTCTTGCTTGGATAACTAGATCCCTATAATTTCTTATCGGATAAATAAACAAACCCCTACGTCTCATAGCTGATATTTTCTTACCTAAATTTTTTACGCCTATTCCAAGCTTTTTCGCAGCCATAGAAATATCTGATGTAGAGGCGATTGTCTCCAAAATTTTTATATCATCCTCACGATATAATGAACTATCGATAGATTCATATATATAGATAAATTTTAATAAAATCCTCTCTATTAGCTCCTTTAAATCAGTTAATCGCATTAAAATATATTCAGGTAAAAGAATATACTTTACTCCTAATTCTCTGGCAGTTATTGCTGCTGCTTCGTCAGAAATCCCTCTACCAATTATTAAAGGTTTAAAGCCGAGAAAAAGTGCGTTCATATATGCTTGCCTTATATCACTTACTGATATAGTCCCCGATTTTACTTCAACAGCATACATCTCTCCATTACGCTTAGCAATTATATCAACTTCGCCTATCTCCTCCTCGTCTTTTACTATTCTCCTTCTTCTATCCAAAATCTGATATCCAAGCATCTCCAATATATATGAAGCTATTTCTTCAATTTTATATCCAATTCTCATCCTCTCATCTCTT
>CAZKAY010000106.1:0-5466 GCA_964550975.1 uncultured Thermoproteales archaeon
AACTAGATATTATTTTATATATAATATTTTTGCTTCCCTCTGTTTTAGTCTAATTTTCAGCTTCCCGTTTTTTAATTTATATTTTTTATCACTAACTATTTCTATAGCTTCTTTATCTATCGATATTTCTGTATTCTTTGATCTTTCTGTTGGATTGAATAGGAATAGTATTTCTCCTCCACCTCCATATGCTTTTCTAACAATTATATTGTTTGTTGCTTTAGGAAATCTTCTACATGAAGCTTCTCTCAATATTTTTTCAATAAATTTTTGTAAATTTTCTTCTCTATAAGTATGTCCTAGAAACGTTCCTATATAATATATTTTTCCATTCCCGATGTTTTTCGATACACCTACTATATGTTTACCCATATATGCTATTGGTTCAGCATCTATTAATTCTAATGTTTCAATTAAGTGCCAACCCTTTAAATCAATGTTCATGATTGTACTTATATTTATTTTATCTGGATAATATATTTCTCTTCTCTTAAACCCGAATACCTTATATGGAGGAATGCTACTATTTACATATAGTTTTTCATTATAGACTAGAAAATATGGTCCTATGAATAGGTATCCACCATTCTCAACAAACTTTATTAATTTTTCCACAATATTTTCCATATCTTGGATTAATAGTGGAATTATGAGCAACCGTATATTTTTGTCAATACCCTTTTCAACAATATTTTCAACTGAAAGTATAGATATATCTATACCTATGTCTGTTAGAAGACTATGCCATCCAAGCAATTCTCTTTCACTAAATTTACCAGGGTCATTGAATGCAGTATATTCTAGTGATCTAATCCTCCAATCAAAAACTATTCCTACATCCGGTTTATCGAATCTAAGGTTATCGAAAATATAACTATATTTTTCAAGTTTTTTAGCTAAACTGCTTACAGCCTTTGTACGTTCAGTATATGTTCCATCCTCAAATACTAGACCAAAGTTAGGCGACTCTTGTCCAAATATTTCCGGCCTATACTGCCATATAATATTTCCCTTTGCGCCATAACTTATTGCTTGAACCATTTTCTGTACAATAAATGTTTTAGACCTATGTTTTTCTCCAAACAATGTCCATGTTCTACCTCCAGTCTGCTCGCTAAGCCACCATTCTCCGCCATTACATGAAGACCTGATAAGATTATGGAGTAATGCTGCTCTATAGAAATCTATCTCATAGTCAGATGTACCCCATATATCTACTATTTCTGCTAGATCCCATATATTATATGGAGTCTTTGTAACTGTAGCCAATCCTCCAGCAGCATGTGACAGACATATTGCTTCATCATCTATTTTCTTCACCAACTTTACCCTCCACTTCAATTCCTCTCTAATCCAATGTCTATGAAATAGATGTAGGTCAAGCATGTTTGCATAGTTTCCCTTAAAAGGCATTTCTATCTGACTCCAATCAGTATATGTGGATCCACCCCAAGCATCATTTAAACTATCTATATTACCATATTTCTTTTTAAGCCATTTCCGAAACCTATCCTGTGTAGACGGATTATACAGGAGTGCAGGAATCCTATAGTGGGGCATCAATTCGTTCCATACATCATATAAATGTACATCAATCTCACTGTAATGTGAAACAGTTTTTATAAAGAATTTTTCAATCAATTTTCTTACTTCAGGCATATCTGGATTTAAGCCGGGATAACCGCCTATAGAAACCATTCCTAAAGCATATGGTTTAACTATCTGACCATTCCCATTCATATAATAAGCATAACTATATTTTGATAAAATATACTGTGGTGGACTCTCAGGAACCAATTGGATTAAAACTTTTAAACCATTTCTATGAGCTATCTCGACAAATCTATCATATATATTGAAATCCCATTTCCTTGGCCTAGGATTTACTTTAGACCAGTATAGCCATGTTCTAATAACCTTAAAGCCAAGATTCCTTATATTTTTAATATCTTTCTCCCAAAATTTTGTTGGAGGATTAGGTGGCCTAAAATATTGTACACCTATAAAGCAACCCAGTTTAGATTTAATAGATAACATTATTAAACCTTAAAATAGGTTTTTAATAGATTTAATTCATATGGTAGTCCTATCTTCGGATCAGGTAGCTTTGGATTCCACCATCTCTCATATTCATCTACAACATATTTTTCATATCCTTTCTTCCTCAAATATTCTATTACATTTTTAAATGGAACTATTCCTTTACCCAATAATACTGTAGTATATTTGTTGTTAATTTTCTTTAAATCATGGAACTGTACTGCAATTATGTTTTCCATCTCTATATTTTTTATCTCTTTTAAGGGGTCTCCACCATTCCTATAAATGTTTGCAACATCATATACTATTTTAAGATAAGGTGAATCTACTTCCCTCAACAATCTATTACACTGCATACTATTCCATACAAGTCCTCCATGGGTTTCAACACCTATAAATATATTTCTATCCTCAGCCAACCTACATATAGTTTTACATACCTCAACATATCTTTTAAAGGCTTTCTCAGACAGATCACTGCTTTCAGAAAATATTCTTAGATAAATTCCATTAAGATCTACCGCTAGATCTAAATGTTTTTCCACCAATTCTATTACTCTATCTCTCTCCTCCATATCTATTGTAGTAAAGTTTTGTCCAAGATAGCTATATATTCCATAAAAATCTATATCGTATGATGATGCAAGTTCTAGAAGCTTTCTCCTATATTTTCTATCACTATCAATATATATGTGTCCATCCTCTCTAACCCTAATATCTATTCCATCAAACCCTATTTCAGAGGAAATCTTAATTACATCCTCTATACTATATCCCGGAAAACCTAAACTATATACCGAAAACTTAGGCATACTACATCAAATATATCTTGCCAATATTATTATATATATTTATTTTAGCATTAATGCTGCCTTAATTCAGTTGCTAGCTTCAGATACATTTTTATCGACAATTTAAGATATTTTATATATTTATACAATTATTTTAACTAATATATAATTCTTTATTAATTTCATAAAACTTAGTTGCTCTATTTTTTAGAAATAAATATATATAGAGTAACTAGGATAAATAATATGATGTCTATGAGGTATTTTTTATTAATATTATTATTGATTTCAATATTTTTGTTGGGTGTTCGGAGCAATCTAAATATTAGAGCACAGCCATCTACAGACAAAAATGTATATATAAATCTATATGTAGAGGAATACGAAGAATATATGGATTTCAATGTACCTACAAAGGGGGTTAGGTTTTCTCCAGATCTGTCTAAAAAGGATTGGCATCCATTTCCATACATATATATGGAGATAAAAAATATGGATTTAAAGAAGGCTGTAAATAAAATATATACAAATGGATATATTTATTATGGAGGATATTCTTCATGGAGAAAACTCTCCTATCTATATATTCTTCCCTCACCGGGATTAAACGATATATTTATAAAGCCTAAGGATGGTATAGCATTCCATGCAGATATATATGTATGCTATGGATATGAGAAACTTATAAGAAAACAATATCGTGTTGATACTAATGATCCAAGTATAAGAGTTTTAAAATTTAATATTCCATACAATGATTTTAAAAATACTTTTCCTAAAATGGATTGGTGTAGTGTCAATATCTACTGGAAAGGTGGATGCGAACTAATATCATTAAAAAATCCAGACAATATAGATATTTTAAATATGCCTAAGACAAAGATTAAGGATAATGTTGAATGGGGATGGAATCATCTCTCTATATATATTGAAGAGCTTGTAGACAATGGCCTAAACGTCGATGGAGAATGGACTTTAAGGTTTAAGGAATTTAATAAAGATACGCCCCATGCATACCAGTATCCAGATATAGCTGTATTCCTATATGATAGAATTCGTAAGGAAAATACTATAGATCTGCCTCCCGGTGTAGAGATAACGGTTAAACTGGAAAATTATATGCCTACTAATCTACCAAATACTTGGCATCTATTTAGAGAAGCCAAATTCTACATAGATGTTGAAAAGGGTAATATAAATGACCTTGAAGTTAGAGACACATTTTATACAAAACGTAGTAAATCTGTTAGCTGTTATCCATATAAGAGAATCTTTATTTTAAGGAATAAGGGTATCTCTACATTGAAACTCTATATACGTACATCTATTGGTATAGCTACACAATTAGATTCTAAAACAACTTATGATGGAAACCTTGTTACAGTAAAGTTTAATGTACCGCCTCCAAGAGATCTTCCACTATATGTTCCTGGTGAAGAAAGATATTTAGAAATATATTTATATCATCCAGGATTTTGGAAACAGGTAAACCTATATACACCATACGATAAGCCAGCTCAAGAATATATTGAAGTCCATGAAAGATGGCTATATTCGTTGGTGCCAGTATATGGTGGTAATAATTTACGGATTTCACTTAGTACTGGGAAAAAGCCGTTCGATGGCTGGTGGACGTATAAGGCATATATACCTATGGTTATGGTTAATGATCCATTGAAGATTGTTGATTTAAAGCCTCCAGCATTGACTAGAAAGGTGTTTAGAAGGGGAGATAAGGTCTGGGCCCACTATAGTTTAGGTGAAAAAACATATATAAATATTACAGAGAAAATTATTGGAGCAGATTCAACTAGATATGTATTTAAGAATTGGATTGGAAACTATTATAATGGTTCAGATACACTTATTAAGAAAAGCTTTGATAATGCAGATCTAATATATGAGAGATATAACTATGATATAGAATATTATCTTAAAGTAATGTCTGAGAAGGGTAGTGTAAGTGGCGAAGGATGGTATCTTAAAGACAGCCAGGCCACAATAAGTATTTCACCAACAGAGATAATGGAGGGAAACAATATAAAATACATTTTTAGCGGATGGAGTGGAGATATAAGCAGTACAGAGCAGACCACGACGGTCGTTATGGATGGGCCTAAAACTATTACTGCAAACTGGAAGAAACAGTATCTTGTAGTTGTTCAAAGCGAGTATGGTAGTGTTAGTGGTGCTGGCTGGTATGATGAAGGTTCAACAGTAACTATAAGTGTATCACCAACGGAAACAGGGTTCCCGATTAAAAAGGTATTTGACTACTGGAGTGTAGATGGACAAACATATAGAAATCCTAGTATAACGATAGCAGTAAATAAACCGCTAACAGCAATAGCAAACTGGAGAGAAGACTACACATTACTATATATTATAATAGGGGTAGTTGCGGTCATAGCAATAATACTAATAATAGTATTAATAAAGATAACTGGAAGAAAGAGGAGAGAAGAGTATCCGCCGGTGCCGCCAGTTCCGCCTCCGCCTCCACCGCCTCCTTCAACCTAAATATTTTATTAAACTTTTTATCAGAATTTTATGCCAACTATTTTCAATCATTTTATATAAATTTTAACATATACTTATAGTACATAAACAATATATTTTATTTCAAATTATTTTA
>CAZKAY010000107.1:0-5422 GCA_964550975.1 uncultured Thermoproteales archaeon
AGGTTCGACTACCATGCGCCCTTAGGCACGGGGACTGTTAACATGTTCTTCCTCTTCAAAGTACTTAAGGACGAAGGATATAGCGAGAGTATTGTAATTGAGAGACCCGTAGACGAGGCTCTCTTCAACGACCTGAAGTTGCTGAAAGGTTATGTTTGTGAAGTTTTTCCTTGAAGAAATACTTGATAAAGCTGGTTCTCGGACACCATAGCAAGAATAGAAGTAGGATTAAGAAATGGTATTAAATTTTTCTAAAAATTAGAGATGAGAGTAATGATTTAAGAATGTTCTCGACACATTTATCTAGAGTTGTTCCCTTTCCTTCACCATTTCCTTAACCTTATCTGCAACATTATTATTAAAAAATGTGTTTAAATCTTCCTTCATCAATACTCCATAAGTTATTTGGTATGAATGAAATCTTCTCTATATAATATTCTATGGGGACTGATTTTATCTACACCAAATTCCATTCTATTATTCATATTCACATCAATCCAGAAGAATATCGCGTAGTCATCGGGAAAAAGGTTTCTGAAAACAAATAATCCGGTATTTTCTCCCAATGCCTCAGTTAAGGGATGATAAATGAAAGTCTTATGATGTTTATATATGTCCTGAAGTCTAAACATCCAACCTTTAATTTTTTCGTTTTCCATAAGTTTACCCTCTATATTAATCTTACAGTATACATTGTAGCCATCTATTTCAACTTTATCTATTTTAATGTTTTTCACAAATTTACCCTGAAATTCTCTGGGTACCTTAATTTTAATCTTAGTAATTTCTTTCGGTTTAACGATAACCGGCTCACCCCACATCAGTAATTTTGGTCTCTTCTCCTTTTCTATTACCTTATCAACATATAGATAAAGAATTCCAGGAGCGATTTTTTCAAATCTGAAATACCCATTCTTCTCAATTTTTATCCTTCTTCCTAAAAAGGGAGCCGCAGGAGGCTCTCCATAAGCAGGGGTATTGCATTCCCTTTTAATACCAATATATAGTTCTGAATCACCATCATATTCAACTTTACCTTCAATGATGCCCATATCTTCATCAGGCCTTACTCTCTCAAGCAATCTTGCCTTAGGATTAACTAAAGATAATAGAGAGTTAACTAAGATTCTTCCACGTTCTGCACACAATAATGAACCTTTGGCTTCATATCTAATATTTTCAATACCCAACATTTCTGATACAAAGTATCCTAAATAATCATTAGCTATAGTTACTAATATTGGATGACTAAACTTAACCCTTCTCTGAAATTCTAGTCCTAGATCTGCAGTAACTTCACCAGGCGCCGTACAAATGCAAGAATCATTAAGTATAAGTGCTTGAATTATTGTTTCGTATAAACCGCTTTTTATGTATTTCTCGAGTTTCTTATAATACGATTTTCCTTTTATGGATGCTTCCCTAATTTTTTTAATGAACTCTCCTCTTATCGGAATCTTAATATTGGCCCATTTAAATCTCAATGATGCTTCTGGCAGAGTTTTTATCTGATTTGCTAAATCAATTATATGGTCACCTAACATTTCCACAAAAACTCTTTTTCTGCTAAGGATTTTCCCCCTATATCTGTATAAGGAGAGAGAAGGTTGTAGATCGCCTGCTGGTCCAAGCAGAAACATTGTAAAAACATCTCTAAAATCTATTTTAGGATAGAGATTAAACATTTGCTCTCTATCTATATAAGTCTCAATATATTTTCTGACATACTCTGGCCATTCTGGACCTATCTTACCGGGTTTCTCTCCACCCCACGCAGTTGTGTGGGTATTAGGATGCGAGGGGAATATGAATATAACACCTCTCATAGCGTCATCTTCATCAACCCTAATAACATATAAGGTCGTATCAACCACACCATCAGGCCTTGTTCTATTAACATTAATCCATACAGGTAATTTTTTCTTGCCAAATCCTATCTTAGCTTTAAACTTTGAGTTCAGAGCGTTTCTTACTGACAATATGACTTTGTCTTTTATAAATTCTCTTATTTTTGGATCCGATGTTCGGGGGTATGAATGGTTATGAGTGGCTGCAAGTATTATAGACTCCTTTCTTATCCCTAATTTATCTTCAATGCAAGATTTTATGTATTCCGCATCTTCTCCTCTAAAACCTATAACATCACAAGCTATTAGAGCGAGTTCGAGTTTTCCTACTTCAAGAATCATAGTCTTACAGTAGATATTTCTATTATAAAAATTCGTTAAAGGAATTTGTTTCCCATAGGGTAGTACTACGGGAAATGTAGGGGCTATATTTTCTGAAGAAAAACCGACATGTACTTCGCCTTTTGAATAATATTCATGTAAGTTATAAAGTATTGACATATTTTCACTCAAATAATATTTATAAAAACTAACTAATAATATATTTGGTGCTGTTAACTTAAGGCTTATTTAGGGCTAATATAATAAGTATGTAAGCCATTTATTATCAGACGGCTTAAAAAGAAAGGCTATCAAAATCTTTTTCTTTAAGCTAATATGGAATATGAGCAGTTCTAAGCGCCCGATTATTTTGGTTGAAGTTTGCTTTCTCCCAAACTTCAATGATATAATTTAATAAAACACAAATTCCCAAACTATTTAGAGTGGTCTCGTTTTATGGGTAAAATATAAATATTGTTCCTGCTTTTAATTTTCGTTAGTACTATTTTAATAAGCAGGTTGTCATTTATGAAAAAGAATTATTTAATCATCCTATATGAATTTTTCTTTATATTCCTATTATTAACCGGTATGAATTTATTCTTATGTAAACCAAATAATTTGAAGAATCCACTCTATAAATATACAAAGTATTATGCGATAGTTGTCAGTAAAAATACGCTAAACGATTCTGAATGGAAGAAAGTTGTCTATGCATTAAAGGAAAAGTATGAGAGATTTTTTAATGTGACAATTCTAGTTTATGAAAATAATATATGGGAAGTTAGAAATCTTCTAGCTTCTCTATTACCCGATTATATATGTTTTGTGAATAAGTTTAATGAAGTAAATCCAGAATTTATAAAGGAAGTCAATAGACTAACACGCGAATTAGATGAAGATCCCTATGGTGATTCTATATGGGCAATTTTAACCGGATATACTGCAAATGATGCTTTAAGAATAATAAATTGTAAAAAACTAATAGTAAAGAGAATGCTCGCTGGATGCGCCGTAGTAAAGTGGTTAAAATATGTACAAGAAGGTATCGTAACTTCTGAGATACAATACGAAAAGGAATGGATTAAGTTCTCTAATGGCACTATTAAGGAAATAAAATGTCCAATAGATAGGACAGAATTTTTAGCGAGATTACTAAACAGCAATAAATTTGATATATTTATCACAAGTGGACATGCAAATCATAATATATGGCAATTACATTATCCACTCCCAGGCTCAGAAGGTTACTTTATATCAAAAAGGGGAAGATTATATGGTAAAACATACAATGGAAAAATGATTGAAATAAAAACATCAAATCCTAAAATATATTTTGGGCTCGGTAATTGTTATATAGGTTCAATAGTTAATGAAAACAGCATGCCATTGGCTTGGATCCATAGTGGAGGAGCTATTTTTTATACTGGATACGTCATATCAGAGGGTCCTCATAGTTATCAATTAGGAGGAATTCCAGCATATTTCTTTGTCCAAGACAATTATACATGGTCCGAGGCATTTTTTGCTAATAACCAGGCACTAATATTTGATATGTTGCATAAGACTCCCGGCGTTGATCCAGATTATTTAAGGACAGATGTTGATGGTGCTGCTCTATATGGAGAACCAGCCTTACAGGTCAATATACTTCCTATAAATCCTCCTCTTTATGACAAAAAGATAATCATAAAGAATATGAGTAATGGAAGGTTGAATATTACTATAATTATTAAAATGAATTATAATGGTACACCGGGTTGGAATGGGAAATGGAGCAATAGACATCCAGTAATACTCCTACCATTTAAGATAAGTAACATAATTATTAACTCGACAAATGCGTATAAGGTTGTTGCAACAGAGAATTTTGTACTTCTCTATATATGGAAATTAAAAGACCCTCCGCTTAAAAGAGGAGAAGAAAGATATGTTATAATGACAGCTGATTTACTTAAGAGACCCTTAAAGATAGAAACTAAACAAATACCACAGGTTCATACGATATATGATTTACTATATCCATTTTTTATAGTCATAATTATCATAATAATTTTTATAATCTTTTTCTATTATTACCGCAAATTTCGCAGTAAGAAAAAGTAGAATATGAAATATTCATTATTTTCTTCAAAGACTCTTTTAAGCTCAAGGAAGTGATATATTTAGCTAAAGATGTCTACTCATCCAGTTTAGAAGTTCAAGTAAGTATTTAACTTTTACCCTCCTAATTTCTATAGGTAGCCTAGTTGTAGAAGCACCTCCTTCAATATTCAATAACCCCTCATATCCGATCTCCTTTAGAGCCCGAATCACTGCTTTCCAATTAACCAATCCTTCAAATGGTGCCAAGTGTTGCTCTTCCAGAATAGAAATATTATCATTTATATGAGTATGAACCAAACGATCCCCTAGACTCTTTATTGCTTGATATTGATTTAATCTTTGTACATAAGCATGACATGTATCCCAGCAAATTCCAACAAGCTTAGGATCAAAGTTTTTAGTAAGCCAGAGTAATTCAGAAGGTGTAGAGCCGAATGCCCTCCCCTCTTTAGTCATAGGTACTCTATCATGCATATTCTCGACCGCTATACCTATGCCAAATTTATCTGCCAACTTAGCCCATTTGCTCACCATATCTAAATTCTCCTTAGGTGTTTTATCAGTCATGGGATGTATAACAATCCATCTTACATCTAAAAGTTTGCACCACTTCATAAGTCTTTTAGGACTTACACCTTGAGTATTATCATGAGCAGCATAAATCTCAATATTATATTCATCACATATTTCATTAAGCTCTGATACGATGTGTTCAGATTTACCCCTATCTATCTGTTTAAGATGTACTGAATAAAGCTCAAGATGTTTCCAACCTATCTCGGCTAATATTTTCACAGCATCCTTAACATTCAACTCACCAAAAACTCCCGTACATATTGAAGGCTTCAAGAAACTTACCTCTATCATTTGAAAACCTATATATAGAGTTCTATAAAGGGATTAATATATATTTACACATTAATAACTAGCTATCTTACTCTACAACCTAATTTATCATTACCATCACTATACTGTGTAGTTGATATTGATCCTCAATCCAGAATTAATAGCCGTAATTTCATGAAGAATTTATCAGGTTCCTCACATAACCTTATGATGGTGTGGTTCATCTATCATTATATATTGTAAAAGGGATAATACGTAATTTTGATCATATATTATTTTGGTTTATGGGAGGTCATTAAATC
>CAZKAY010000108.1:0-5403 GCA_964550975.1 uncultured Thermoproteales archaeon
ATACGCTTCTGGGTGTCCGTCCCTGTATAAAATCTATTATGCTTTCCGGTATCTCCAGCTCAAACATTTTGCTAGCCACCCATTTACGAATATATTTTGCCCTCACCAGATCTTTTTTCCTGGCCATGAAGACATAGTAATCCTTGCTTAAGCCTTTTATATCCAAGAAATCTAGATTTTTGAATGTATAGAGGTAGAATGATTTCTTAGATTTCCTGAATTTTGCAACCCTATATATTGCTATGAGTTCATCGCTATAGGTTTTTTTGCCGGGTTTTGCTAGAAAATAGACTAGATCTCTTACCCTCAACCCTGATGTCAATAGAAGTAGAAAGTATTTCAATAGTTTTTGATTGCCTAGGCTAAGCAAAACATTATAAGTTTTTAGAATTTCCCTGTCATCAGGTATATTTAGATCGGGATTTGATGGTCTAAACTTCAGTTTATCCAAATATTTTGATACATCAATACCATATTTTCCATGCAAAAAGTTTAGAAAATTTCTGTACGCCCTTATCGAATGATTATCTTTTAGTTTCAATGGTTTCCTAATATATTTTAATATTGAATCAATATATCTTTCATCTAGATTTTTGTTAACCAACCAGCCGTGAAATTCAGATAAAATCGGTGGCGTTAAAAATTTTTGAAGCAACGCATTAAGACCCTTCAATCCCCTCTCCTTTAGCCCACTGCCACGCCGATGACCCGGGTTCAAATCCCGGCGGCCGCATTTTTTATAATTTTAAATGATCCGAAAAATATTTTTACTCTAGAAAAATTGTTAAAAGCATAATTACTTATTATTCTCTTATTATAGATACACGTAATATCACTTATAGCAATTTTATATCTTATTTACCTATTGAATCATTAAGGAACTTCCTCCATAAAGATTAAAGAACATTTAAGAGAAATAGGATAATTTGAGGAATGTCTTAGCCATTAATAGTTGTTATCTTATCAATTAGGTTAAAAAGTGTATTTACATCATTTTTTATAACTTCTTCTTCTATGAAAAAAGTATTTATATTTTCTTGTAAAAGTTTTTTACTAAGTATCTTATAGAACGTCTTACCCCATTTTTTCGATTTTATAATAATGACATATCGATAGTTTTTACGCCATTTTTTTAAGAAAAATACAATTTTTTTGCAGATATGAATTTTTTCCTCAATACTAAATATATTAGACGGCACTTCATATTGTGATAAAGGGTATACTTCATCCAGTTCTATCGGTATTAATGCGAAAACCCTAGTGTACACTAGTAGGTAAACTTTGTTTAGTTTATCTTCTATTTTTTTGAGTATATGTGATACATACTTGTTTTTATGAAAAGGTTTTTGAGATGGTTCTGGGAAAAGGATATATATCGTAGACTTTGGTGGAGTATAATTTCTTTCTAGCTTTTTATAATGTCTAATCACTCTAGGCCTCATATAGGATAGATAATCATATATAAAAACTCCTCTTAAGACTGCTTTAAATACTGGAGTATATTTCTCAATAAATTTGGCATATTTACAAACTATTTTCAATGCTGATAGCAATTGAGGATGGGCTCTTGCACGTATCTCCAATAAATTCCATAAATTTCCTTCATGAATATATTCTTTTATTATCTTTATTTCTCTATATAATGTATATAGATTATGTAAAGCTATCTTTCTTTTAAGCTCGATCTCAGGGAGCTCTTTTAGATCCTCAACATCGTATTTTCTACATATCTCACATTCACAAGGAAGATATTTTAAATTATTAAATCTAAAAATACCGTTACTAGTCATATATCTTAGATTATTAGCATAAAGTGCATAAGACGCAGAGTCAAATAAATCTATCCCGCAGGCTACAGCGAATGCCATCATCATCGGGTTTCCTGCACCGAAGAGATGTACAGGTTTACCTATAGATATATTCTGTTTAACTGTTAGTATCATTTTAATCAAGTCTTTATACCTATATTGCTTCATTATTTCAGTTGGCCCTCCTACACCATATATATCAAAATTATACTTTGCCAGTGTCGTAGCTGCCTCCTTAAGTAAGCTTAAATAAAGTCCACCTTGAATAGGAGCTACAAGCAGAACCTCTTTAGGCTTATTTTTTAATGCATTTATAGCCCGTTTAATAGTTTCTTTTACCTCCTTCTTTACAGTATTGAACCCTACATTATATCTAGTAGGGATGTCAAGGATGACAGCTATGTCACTACCTATTTTATATTGGTAATTTACAATAAAATCTGGGCTTACCTCTATATCTCCATATCTCATTAACTGATAGGCCCCGGAATCAGTCATTATGGGTATATTTGCTCCAATGATTTTATGTAATCCCAGATTTTTTGCGATATCTCCGTATCTCTTCCATATAATATATGCATTTGTAATAATCGCTGGAAAGCCTATCTCTAATATTTCTTTTACAGAAACAATATTTTTATGAGGATTTACTACAGGCATGAGTAAAGGAGTCTCTATTATACCATGTTTAGTATATAGCCTACCAATTCTTCCGAGTAAATCCTTTTCAATTATCTCAAATGACATTTTTCCACTATTTTATCCTCCCTTACCTACAAATTCTTCGAAGATTTTTCTAACCTTTTCAGCAATAGGTCCTGAACCAAATACCCCTTCGTCGGTTACTCTTATCTTCTCCATAACAGTTATGGTCCTTGCTTCAGGAAAATACCGAATCATTTTGGGAAATTTTTCTTCTAGAATTCTCGCCAAAGCCTCCATGTCTATAGGAGGAGTCTGTGTAATTATTTCAGATAAAACATTTGAAAAAATAAATACTCTGGGATACTCTGTGCCACTAGAATCCTTGGCATTGCCTAAAACAAGGTCCTTAGAATTTATATCAAATCCCAGTAAAATTCCTCTATATTCTTTACCAGAGACCGTTCTTACTTTTACCTCATGGTCTAGTAGAGAAACTAACTCGCTGTTAAATCTTCGAGAGGGAGTTACAACACTCATACATCTACCACCAGTTTTTATAATATATTTTAATTTAGTAAAACTACCTATAAAATAGTTAGTTTTTACATATTAAAATATCCTTAACTATCTTATACAATAATTTGTATTTAAATTATAAATTCTAATGCAGAATATATAATGTGGTATAATGTGGAAAAAAGATATTAAAATTATATATAGAGTAGTAAAAAATAGACTTGGATCGCAGTTAATTGAGGAAGCACTATTACTGGGAATCTCGCTTATTTCATTGACCGTTATCGCTTCTATGGCATCAGGCGTTTTGTCTTCGATTAATCAAGCATATGAAGGAACTAGAAAAACATTAGATCAATTTTTTGTAAAGGTGTTAGATGAAGATTTCGAAAAAATATGGGGTTTCATTACAGGTAAAGGATAATTAATCAAACTCCGTACTTTCTTCTTTTTCTCCTCCCTTTTCTTTACCACTTTCCTTAGTTTCTATCTTTCCTGCTGAAATAATATCATCAATTCTAAGGATCATAGCATTAGCTTCTACAGCAGACTTAAGCGCTTGAATTTTTACTGATAATGGCTCTACCACATTCAAGTTCAGCATATCAGTAACATCCCCCGTGAATACATTTATTCCTACTTTCCATCCATCCTCCTCCTTATGTGCCTTTCTTAGCCTCATAAGTATTTCAATAGCATCATATCCAGAATTCTCAGCTAAAGTTCTCGGAACAACTTCTACGGCATTTGCAAACGCCTCAATAGCTAGTTGCTCTCTTCCTCCAACAGTGGTTGCAAACTCTCTTAATTCTTTAGCTACCTCTACCTCAGGGGCCCCTCCTCCAGGTAGTATATAGGGTTCTCTTATTACATCAGCAACCACACTTAAAGCGTCTATTAAAGACCTTTCAGCTTCATCTACAGCTTTCTCGAGTCCTCCTCTTATTAATATGCTAACTGCTTTTGGCTCTTTGCATCCTTCTATGAATACCATTTTTTCGTCTGCTACTTTTCTTTCCTCTACTAGTTCTGCTTCTCCAAGGTCTTTGGGAGCTAGGTCTTCGATACTTGTCACTATTCTTGCCCCAGTAGCTCTTGCAAGCTTCTCCATATCAGACTTCTTAACCCTCCTAACAGCCAAAATACCTTCCTTAGCAAGAAAATGCTGCGCAACATCATCAATACCCTTCTGAGCAATAACCACATTAGCACCAGTCCTCTTAATCTTCATAACCATATCACGAAGAAGCTTCTCTTCCTCTTCAATAAAAGCCTGCATTTGTGATGGATCATGAATTCTTATCTCTGCATCTATTTCTGTTTTCTCAACTTCTAATGGAGCATTAATAAGCGCTATTTTTGCTTTCTTTATTCGTCGAGGCATACCAGGATGTACGACTTCCTTATCTATAACTATTCCATAAATTAGTTGCGTATCAAAAATACTTCCTCCCTGTTTTTTTAGCAATTGTACATAATCTCTATCCACTATCCATTTATCTCCTCTCTTTTCAGCAACTTGTTTTATTGCTTTTACAGCGATATCTGCTAGATAGTCTCTAGCTCCAGCTACAGATTTACCCCTCATAGCAGTTTTTGCAACATTTTTTAGTGTTTCAATATCATTAATATCAACCTTTATAGCTCTCTTTCGTAATACTTCCTCCGCTTTCTCTAAAGCCTTTTTGTATCCTGATATAATAATTGTTGGATGAACATTTTTAGAAAGAAGCTTCTCAGCCTCAGCTAAAAGTTCTCCAGCAATTACCACAGTAGTTGTAGTACCATCACCAACTTCTTCGTCCTGAGCCTTAGATATTTCTACAAGAAGTTTTCCAATAGGATGCTGAACATCCATTTCATCTAGAATGGTTGCTCCATCATTACTTATAGTAATATCACCCAAACTATCGATTAACATTTTATCCATACCCTTAGGTCCTAGAGTAGATTTTATAGCTTCGCTTATAGCTCTCGCCACCATAATATTTTGACGAATGGCTTCTCTACCTGTAGTTCTACTTGACCCCTCTTTTAGTATTAAAACAGGAACCCCTCCTATTTGAGCTAATGCTGCAGACATAATATATCACCAAGCAAAATAAAATGAGTTAGCACTTCTATTTAAAATTTTCTCTAAGTGAACTCATACATGTCCTAGAAATTATAGTACCATAGGGCTCACAATATAGCATTCAAGGGATTAAAGTTTAAAATATCTTTAAGCTAAACTTAATGCTCAATCTCTATCATCCTCAATAATTGTTCTAAACCTGGAGGTTTACGGGAGAATACAATAAAATTATTAACGACGATTAAACATAGGCTAATTAAAAATCTAGTGGCTAAGAAATGATTATCCGAGAACTTTTAGCCATCATTAAAGAGAAAAACTTAAAAGGATCCTTAATAATGTCTTTAAAAGACATATAAC
>CAZKAY010000109.1:0-5192 GCA_964550975.1 uncultured Thermoproteales archaeon
GGCAGCATATCCACCCCAAATATATCTAATCATAGCAATACCAGTATTGATAATAGTTATGAAGATTAAGAAAAAGCCGCTTCCTCCACTTCCTCCCAATAGTTTAGTGTATCAATATTAGTGCCGAGATAAATAGGGGTAATAAAAATATTATTGATTTTTTAAAAGCAATTTTTATGGAATCTTTTTCTCTGCCACTGATCGATAAAGCTATTGAACCTACTGTAGCCTTTGCTGGTGAAATCATGCTTCCAAGACCTCCACCAACATTTTGTAATGATAAAATTATAGTTGGATTTAATTTCATAGTGTTTGAGTAAGAGTATTGGAGTAGGGAGAAAATTATGTTTGATGCGGTACAACTTCCAGTAACATATGTTCCTATAAAACCTATTAATGGTATAATTATTGTATAGAATATTCCTGTATTATATGCTATCCATATTGCAAGAGTTTTCATTAAACCAAGTTGTTTAGATATTTCTGCAATACATGTGAGTAAAATAATAGTTATAATAGATTTTCCAATATGTTTAACAACTTTTTTCAATATATTTGGGAAGATATTGAAATCTACATTATACTTTATAAGGAAAAATAAGGCTATAATGAATACAGTAAAGCTTGACCATATAAATCCTCTAAAACCAAAAAGATTTTCGGTTAAAAGAATAATGGCTAAAACAATATAGGGATAAAGATACTCTACAATGTTTTTCCCAATATCTCTATATCCAATGAAAATTGTGATTAAAAATGCTGAGATACCTGTAATTAATCCCGAAAAATTGTAGGTATAGAAGGATAGAGGGAGAAGTATAGTTGATGCTGAGAGACATATCAACATATCTTTCCATTTAAGTTTAAGAATCTCTGTAAAAACAATTATTGTTGAGACTAGTGATATAAACATAAATATACTTGTATACTTGAATAGTTCATATTCATTTATCTCTACAATTTCAGCTATAACTAGGGTAGGTATTCCAAGCGAAGCATAGGGTACTGCCCAAGAATGTCCTATAAGGCCATATGCAAGGGCATCTACTGGATTGATTCCTAGAGAAACTAATAGGGGTGAAACAACTGTAACTGGAACACCGTATCCAGTCAAATTCTCTATAAATCCTGAGAAAAATATTGATAGAGATGCTATAATAAGCTTGTTTTCCCCATTTTTGTAGAAAATTTTCTTCAACTTTTCCTCAAAACCTAAAACATTATATACATTATAGAAGAATACTGCTGAAAAGATTATTAATGAAATTTTTATACCCGAAAATCCTCCATTAAAAATATATTGTAAAATATAGTTTGTCTTCGAAAGCCTAATACAGATTATTAGAGATATTATGAATAAAATTATACTCACTTTAAAAATGCTTAGTCTAAAAATGATAATTAGAAATAATGGTAATACTACTATGAGTAATGAGTATATAAGGGTTTCAGGAGCCATAATAATAGACTTCATAAAAAATATATAAGTATTATATTATTCTGACTCCAGCCTCTAACCCAACCCCTATAAGCATATCATAGGCATTTATAGTTATTAGTTGAGGGTCTTCTCTCCAATATTCTTCGCGAAATATTTCTACGGAGAGATATCCCCTATATCCTTTCTCATCCAATATTTTTAAAATATCTATTAAAGGTATTACTCCAAGCCCACAGTAAACCCTATGCTTATCCTCAAGTTTCTCACGCGGAAGATCCTCACAATCACATATATGTATGAAAAATATTTTATCTAAAGGAATTTTACGCAAACTATCTAGAGAATTATCATATTTATACCAATAGAAAGTATCTATTAATAATCCAATATTCTCTCTATTTACAGTATTAACTATATCTATGGCTTGATCCATCTCTCCAATCCATTCAAAGGCAATATTCATATTATATCCATCTATAATCGAGGATAATTCCCTAAGTCTTGAAACATACATATCTTTAGCCTGATGAAAACTTTTTCCATAAAGTCCTCCACGTATAGCAAGATATTTGGAACCAATAAATCTGCCGACTTCAAGAATTTCTCTAGTCTTTTCATCAAATTTTTGAAGAAGAAAAGATTTTTTAAGACAACATATGCTTGGAGCAGAAATATTTACTTCACCTAGAAATCTTTTCAAATCTTCTTTAGAATATTTCTCCAGAAAATTTTCAAGTTTTTCAATCAATATTTCTACTCCATGAAATCCGGCTAGACTTGAATAAAGTATATCGCTTCCAATATCATAAGGCATTGTTGTAGCTCCATTTAGACATGGTATCACATTATCCCCTAATAAATTCCTCAATAATTTTATTCAACTCTTCATGCTTCTCATACAGTATAAGGTGTCCAGCATTTTTAACTATAACTAGCTTAGAGTTAGGTATAAGTTTAGCTATCTCCCTACTATATTCTGGAGGTGTAACCTTATCCTCCTCACCTACAACAATTAGTGTAGGAACCTTTATTCTCTTCAAAAAATCTGTAGCATCATAGTCTGCAAAATATTTTAAATATCTATATACATATGCTGGGAGAGATTCAATATATTTCTCATTATCAGCCATAAATTCATTGAAAATATTATCTGGACAGCTTTTGCTAAAATAGATGTCTCTATAGAGACGTATAGTTAAAAAGTTTTTTGTAAACAATATCTTTTTCCATAGAATTGAAGGCATATACCATATAATTTTGTCAAATATATCTGGTTTAAATCTTACTAGAGATCCTATTAAAACAAGTTTCAATATATTTCTTTTAGCCGCATATGTCTGGGCAACCATTCCGCCAAAACTATGTCCAATCAAAACTACATGCTTTAAATCTATATTAAGTTTCTCTAAAATTGTATCCAGATCATTTATATAATCTTCTAGACAGACTTTCTTAGGCTTATCAGATTCACCATATCCACGCTGATCAAAAACTATTGTCCGATATTTTCTCTCAAAATATTTTACCTGATATTTCCAGTTACTGATCTGTCCTGGAGAGCCATGGAGAAAAACTAGGGTCTCCCTAGAATTGTAGTTTCTACCTGAATCGCATACCTTTAAACCTATATTATCCACCTTTAAAGCAAAACAATTCATATATATCCCACAATATATTATTACCATTAATTTAATAACTTTACGAATATTATTCCGATATTCGGAATAGCTGATTTAGATGAGACAAATACTATTCCTATTTATAGTACTGTTATGAAATATGGTATACATATATAATAATCTAAGATAGTTTGTTTATAACCGAATTATTTTAAAGAAATTATTTGCCAAAAATATATTTCTTATAGATTTCTTCTATTATATAAACATCCTTTAAACTATCTTCTCCGCTACTTTCAGGCTCAACATCTTCTATAATACATTTTATAAAATGTCTTGCCTCATTCATGAAACTCCATTCCCATTTTCCAAAAGGTTTTTTAATAATTCTATTTTCTCCATCATATATCTCTATTTCTGCTGGAAAGTTTTTTAATAGAGGTGGTGGTGGTTCTATCCTCATCCACCCTTTATCAAAATATATTATTACCCCCTCCATCCATTTGTGACTCCTTATGCTTCCAGTTTCAAATACAACGTTAAAATCATTATAAGATATGATTGAACAATGAAAACCTTCTTTAAATGTTGAAAAAAGGATCTCTCTAGGATCTCCTAAAAACCATCTCATTAAATTTATATCATGACAGAAAACATTGTTAAATCCTCTAAAACCATTATATTCATTTATATCAAGCCATTTAGGAGGTCTGGGAACGATTCTTGGACGCGGTTCATCTGTAAAAATAACGTTTTCAATTTTATTTAAACCACATACCCATTCACCACAATAACAATAAACTCTAACATATCTTATCTTACCTAATTCTTCCTCCTCTACATATTTCCGAAGAATATTTTTCGCCAAAATACATCCGGCATCATATCTCTTCATATATGCTATCATTAACTTTACACCTGTTTTCCTCGCCGTAGACACCATTTCTTCTCCATCATTAATATTTGTAGCCATAGGTTTCTCTACAAACACATGTTTACCAGATTTTAGAAAATCTATTGAAATAGGTGCATGCATTTCATCGTTTACAATAACTACTGCTGCATCGATATCACTCCTATCAACTATATCGAGATAATTTTCATAAAAATATGGTATATGATATTTTTCCGCAACCATCTTTCCAAGTCTTTTCCTCTTATCACAGAGAGCAATTATTTTACAATCTTTAATTCTAGAGAAATTAGGTATATGTGCAAGTTGACTCATAAATCCCGCTCCAATTACAGCTAAATTTAAAGTCATTTAATTCACCTTATCTCTACACCTGCCTTTAATCCAACATCTATAAGTGTTTTATAAGCCTCTACAGTAATTTTCTCTATACTCTGCCTCCAATATTCTTTACGAAATATTTCTACTGATAGGTATCCTTTATAACCCTTTTCATCCAGTATCTTTAAAATATCTACTAGAGGTATTACTCCAAGCCCACAGTAAACCCTATGCTTATCCTCAAGTTTCTCACGCGGAAGATCCTCACAATCACATATATGTATAAAGAATATTTTGTATGAAGGAATTTTACGCAGATTATCTAGGTTTCCATCGCCTCTATACCAGTGAAATGCGTCTATAAGGAATCCTATATTTTCATCATCTATACTTTTAACTATGTCTATCGCTGGGGGGAGTTCGTCAAACCATTCAAGTGCAATCATTATATCATAGCTTTCTAAAATCCTACTTAATTCTCTAAGTCTAAGAACATATTTTTCTCTAGCCTCTTCAAAACTTTTTCCACCGAATCCTTCTGCGCATAGAACAATGTATTTAGAGCCTATAAAGTTGCCGACCTCAAGATATTTCTCCATCTCTTTAACCCTTTTCTCAAATATGTCTTTTGGAGGAAATACTATTCCACCAAATGCACAGAGACATGGTGCAGAAATATTTGCTTTATCTAAAAGCTTTTTTAAATCTTCCTTAGAATATTTCTCTAAAAATTTTTTAAGTTTATCTACCCATATTTCGATTCCCTTAAATCCTGCTAGAGCTAAGTAATGTATATCGTCGTTAAGACTATATGGCATCGTGGTGGCTTCATTTAAACATGAAAGCATAATAATCACCTCTATGTTGATGTTAATTATATCGTATATATATCTTTTAG
>CAZKAY010000110.1:0-5104 GCA_964550975.1 uncultured Thermoproteales archaeon
ATATTATATATGTGATATATATGTTATCTAAAATACCTATTTTAATTGATAAAGTTAAGAGTGAAGATATAGATAAGGAAATATTGAGAATTGGGATGATAGCTGAACTAGATGCTGTGAGTCTATATGAACAACTAGCTTCTATGACGGAGAATAATGATATCAAAAAGGTGCTTTTAGACATAGCTAAAGAGGAGAAAACACATTTAGGGGAATTTCTAGCACTCTTATTAAAGATTGATGGAGAGCAGAAGGATGAATTAGAGAAGGGTAAGGAGGAGGTTGAGGAGATTACAGGGGAATAATGTAATCAAATAGCTGAACTGGATGCAAATGTAAAATGGGTCATTTATTCGTAAAGAATATGTTTAGAAGTTTTTATGGAATCAATCCCAATTTCCATGCTGTAAGAGATGAAGAGGAAATCTTAATAGGTAATATAAAACTGAGATTTATACATACTCCTTTTCCCCACTGGTCTGAGACGATGATGACATTGAGAATAAATAGAGTTTCAAGGGCAACCGGATGAAAATGTTTTTGAGAAAATAAGAAAAAGTATCGATAAAATGGTGGGATGAGTCTTGTATAAGGAGCAAATTATGGAGATGGCTTTAATAGCATTAGAAGACGAACTTTTTCAAAAGAAATATACTATGCTTTATCAAAATTTTATAGGGGGGAACTTAAAAAAGGCTTTTAAAATTAAGTAGAATGGAGAGGGATCATGCAAATTTTTTACAAAATTTTTAGAGAAAAGAGGTATTCAACTATCTATAAAGACTAATAGATTTAAAATATCAATATATACTTTCCTGCTTAGAATACTTGGTATTGGACTCACCTTAAGAATACTTGAAATGGGAGAGCGTGGAGCAATAAAACTTTATTCAAAAATGCTGGAGGACTCAGATTTAGGCGACGATGAAAAAATTATGTTAAAGAAAATTCTTGAAGATGAATTACTTCATGAAGAAGAGTTAGTTAAAGAGGAATCTAAGTTCGAGGAATTTCTAAATCATATAAAAGAAGCAGTACTTGGGATGAATGATGGTTTGGTAGAAATACTTTCAGTCACAACTGGTTTAGTAGGAGCATACGGTAGTCCATTTCATGTAGCGCTAGGAGGTTTTATTGTAGGTACTGCAGGAGCATTATCAATGGGTATAGGAGCTTATGCCAGTGCTAGAGCGCAAAGACAGGTGCATGAGGGGGTTCTTCATAAAGTGAAGATTGCATCAAAATATGTAGCCAGCATATTTAGGGATAGAATATTTAGTTATATGATGGAAAAGGGATATAGCAAATCTTTGTCAAAAAATATTGCAGAAGAATCTTTTAAAAATAAAAAACTTTTATCTAAAATCATTGCTGAAGAAGAATATGGGTTAAGAGAGGAAGCTTTAGAAAGTCCATTTAAATCGGGAATATATACTGGTTTATTCTATATGATTGGGGCATTTGTACCATTAATACCGTATTTTTTAGGTTTACCAATATTTACTTCACTAGTATTATCATTAATATTTGCTGCATTGGCGTTATCGGTTACCGGATTTCTAATAGCTATTTCAGCAAACCTATCTATAAGGAGAAAAATAGTTGAGATGATATTTTTTGGACTTGGTTCTGCTGGAATAACATTTATCATTGGTAGAGCAGCATCCATATTATTTGGATTAAATATTTCATAAATACATTTATATATTATTTTCTGTAATATATTTTTGTTATAACATGGTGGTAATATGAGTGTTATATGTATTAGGGTACCTAAAGAGCTTAAGGAGGAGATGAAGGAAATCGATATAAATTGGTCAGAATACATTAGGGATTTGATTAGAAAGAAGATTAGACAGATTAAGATGATGGAGGCTTCTAAAAAGATTGATGAAATTAGAGCTAAAACAGTTCAGGGAAAATTTAATGCAGCGAAATCTATTCGCGAAGACCGGGACTCTCTATGAAGATAGTTATTGATGCAAGCGTAGCTGTAAAATGGTTTAATATTGAAGAATATAGTGATGAAGCGGTAAAATTAAAGAATCTACATGTAGCAGGTATAATTAAATTAATTGCTCCTCTCTATTTGATATATGAGGTTGGAAACAGTATATGGAAAAATAGGCAGATAAATAATATAGATGCATCTAATGCAGTATTATATCTATTAGAGCTAGAAATATCTTTAATCCCGCCAGATAGAAAGTCTATAAAAAGGATAATGGAGATAGCTAGAAATAAAAATATATCGTTCTATGATGCATGCTATATTGGGTTGGCTGAAAAATATGGAATACCACTAATATCTGCAGATAAGAGGCAGATCGAAGCATCTAAAGACATTATAAAAATTTTTCATATAAAAGATTTAGAAAGCGTTCTGCTAGTATAGTCTCAATCTGACCACCTTTCACCAGTATATTTATGAAAATGTTCATAATGATATTCTATTGAAAGAGAAAGATTTATATAATACCTATTATAAAAATATTATAGGTATAAGTTTTAATTTATACCTATAAGTAAAAACTTAGGTGTCTTATGTGTGTCGAACAAAAAAGTTGGAAAGAAGGTTGAGATTAAAAATATCAATGAATTATATGAGGTGTTACAGGTGTTAGCTAATAAAACTAGACTTAGAATGCTGGGTTTAGTTGCCGAAAGACCTATGTATATAACCGAGCTCTCTAAAAGACTTCGTTTATCATATCCATTGACTCACTTACATATATCTGCATTAGAAAGAGTTGGACTAGTTATAGGCGAATATGAATTTATTTCCGGCGAAAAACCACATGTCAGAAAATACTATAGAGCTAATAAATTCGTTATAACTATTTCACCTGAAAAGATTAAGGAGCTTATGGGTGGGAAAAATGAGCGCACTTGAAATTTTTATGGCAATAATCGCTATTATAGGCGTTATAGGTTTAGGTATATTTGTACCATATTTCATTACAATGCAGATTACAGCTGGAGTTTTAAATGAAATTATTGGCTTAATAGCGATTATTGCTTCAGTCATAGTTGCAGGTGTTCTAGGATTTTTCGGAATGATATTTTTCATAGCACTTAGTGAAAGTTCATATAAGTGGAGAAAGCCTAAAGAGCTTATAGAGAATAGAATTAATATTTATAGGGCTAGGCAGAGAGCCATGCTTGAAGAGCTTGATGAAATTGCAGATATTTTAAAGGAGATTAGAGATGTATTGAAATCTGTAGGTGAATGAGATGGCTAAGAAAGATCTTAAATACAAGGATTTAAGTGACGATGAGGTTGAAGAACTTTTATCGAAGAGGCTTAAGGAGATTAAAGAATTGTTGAGAGAGATATTAGATTTATTGAAGGAAGCAGGGGGGTATAAATGACTGCCGAGAAATTCGATGAATATGAAAAGGCTTTAAAAAAGAAGAGTATTAAGGTATCTGGTGGAGCTAGGAGGATTACTATTGGAGGTAAACTTATACAAGTTTCTGGTTCATTTGAAATGACAGATGATGTTCTCTCAGTCTCTGGTTCAGCATCTGTAAAGGGCCCGATAGAGTTGAGAGGTGTAGATGTTTCCGGAAGCTTTGTATGTGAGGGAGACTTGACTACAGATTTCATAGATGTTTCCGGAAGCTGTAGGATTAACGGAAATGTTAAATGTAATGTATTAGATGTCTCAGGATCATGTAGTATTAGTGGAGATACTGAGTGTGGAAAGATCGATGTCTCTGGGTCGATGAAGGTTGGAGGAAAAATTTTAGGTAAAAACATTGAGGCGAGCGGGTCATTTAGATCTGGTCCTGTAGAGTCTGAAGAGATAAGTTTAAGCGGAGCATATCATATTGATGGAGACTTAAAGGCAGATAATATTAAGCTTGAAACATACGGGGATTCGAAGATTAATGGAGATATTATCGGTAAAGGGATTAAGATTATCGGTGGAGAAGAAGTTATGATAAAAATATTTTTCATAAAGATTGTAAAGTTGAGACGCAGAGTTAAAAGGCTTTCTGTAAACCGTATTGTTGGAGAAGACATAGAGATGGAGTATGTCACATGCAATGAGGTTAGAGGTGCTAGGGTAAATATTGGAGACGAATGTATTGTTAATGGAAACATATATTATACAGAAAATGTATCTCTAAGTCCATCGGCAAAAGTTTCTGGGAAGGCTATTAGAGTTGAAAAGGTATAAATTATGGATGCCATTGTAGTTAAAAATTTAACCAAAATATTTGTAACTAAGGAGCGTAGAGGATTTTTAAAGAAGAGTGTCAAAAAGAGAATAGTTGCTGTAGACCATATATCATTTAATGTGAGGAGAGGAGAAGTATTCGGCTTGCTTGGACCTAATGGTGCTGGGAAAACAACCACAATTAAAATGCTTTCTACCCTATTGATTCCAGATGAGGGTGATGCATGGGTTAACGGATACCATGTTGTAAGAGAAGCCAATAAGGTTAGAGAGTCAATAGGTGTAAGTCTATATAGTGATAGAGGATTTTATTGGAAACTTACTGGCAGAGAGAATTTAAGATATTTCGCATATTTACAACATATTTTTCCAAGAGATGCTGAAAAGAGAATAAATTATTTATTAAAACTCGTTGGACTTGAAAAGGATGCAGATAAGCTTGTAGAGGAATATAGTACTGGGATGAAATCTAAACTGAACTTTGTTAGAGCATTGTTAAATGATCCACCTATACTTTTTCTAGATGAACCTACAATTGGTTTAGACCCAAATTCCTCTAGAAAGGTCAGGGAGGTTATTTTAGAGTTAAGTAGGGAGGGTAAAACGATATTTTTAACTACACATAATATGGAGGAAGCAGATTTTCTATGTGATAGAATAGCTATAATAAATAGGGGTAAAATAATTGCTATAGGGTCTCCTGGAGAACTTAAAAATATGGTTGAAAGAAAAGGTATAATTGAGATAGAGGCATATAATATTACTAAAGAGATCGTTGAAAAAATGAGAAATAACGATATTATAGGACATGTTTCCTATAGTATTAATGATCCTATAAGCCTTAAAGGTAAGATTAGAATAGGTTTAAATGGAAATATGAGTGAATATCTTCCAGAAATTTTAAAAATACTTGTAAA
>CAZKAY010000111.1:0-4878 GCA_964550975.1 uncultured Thermoproteales archaeon
TGAGAGGAAATTTAAGGCGAAAAGTTTGACAGTATATTCACCAACAAGAGGAATAATTTCCTTCAAATAACGAATAATTTTTGCTTCAAATATAGATATCGAATCAATTTTCTAGCCTATATATTATTTGCTAAAATATGGTGAACTATAGTTAATTTAAAATTTTATATAAGCTTCGAGACAACTTTTTTGACGAAGAGTTTTGCACCATCAGTTTTCGGAAAATCTATGAATCTCAGAATAAAGACTTTTACACCAATCTCTATATATCTTGAAATCTTCTCTAAAACTTTCTCTGGAGACCCAATAATATAGTTTTCCTCTCTACTCATATCTATAAATGGATTTTCATATGCCATTCTTCTAGCCTTATTTTCGCTTTCAGCTATAGCAACTATATTTGCAAGAGTCTTCACTATATCTCTAAAATTTCTTCCCACATCTTTACAATGCTTCTCTAAGACTCTAAGTTTATGTATATATGTATTCGGAGAGACATTGGGTATATTCCACCAGTCAGCATATTTAGCTACAACCCGTAATGTATATTTCTCACCTCCACCGCCTATCATTATCGGTGGAATAGGATCTGGTTTAGGACTACAGACAGCATCCTCGATATGATAATATTTACCATGAAATGTAACTCTATCTTCAGTCCACATTTTCCTTATTATTTGAACAGCCTCCTCAAGCTGTTTAATCCTAACCTTAGCTGGAGGAAACTTATATCCATAAGCAATATATTCATCCATCTTCCAGCCAGCACCGATTCCTAAAATATATCTCCCATTACTGAGAACCTGAAGTGTTGAAGCCATTTTAGCCAGTAATGCAGGGTTCCTATAAGAATTGCATAAAACAATATGGCCAAACATTAAATCCTGAAACAATCCGGAAAGATAGGCAACAGTAGTAAATCCCTCCAAGTTAGGAGTATCCTTAGAAACAAAATTTGCCCAGGGAATAAAGTGATCGCAAACCCATGCCGAACTAAAATCTCCTTTAAGTTCATCTATAAACCTAATAATCTGGGTAACAAAGTTTTTACTACTACTGCCATCTATAGGAAAAGCGGGAATTCTCAATCCAAATAAAATGTCAGTCAAAATAAACCCCATAATAATTATGTCTATTAATAAATTTAAACATTCTTTTATCGTCAAATATATACCAGTTAAATTAAGCTATTATTGCTTATCAGAAGATAGAATAGTAATAGTATTAATAAAAAGGGAAAAAAGGGATATAAATTAAAGAAATGACGATATTTTTTAAGTTTTATTTGAAGATAGCCATGATTGGTAGATGGTCGCTTAAAGCTAATCCATTTTTTCCAGGTGTAAATGGATAATTGTTTAAAACACGGCATTCAATTAAATGATCTACTATATAGCCATGAATAAAAATATAGTCGATGCGTTGTTTAGGATTATCCGATTTAAAAGTATTTTCCTTTCCAATACCAGCTCTAGCAAATGCATCAACCAACCCGATCTCCAACCATTTCTTATATGCTTTATGAATGGGTTCATGGTTTAAATCTCCCTGCAATAATATTGGAAGATTTAAATCATTTTTTAAGATCTTCAATACCTCTGAAACCTCACCTTCATGTCTCCTAGAATTAGGATCAGGATATAGATGTAAGCTATATAAGACAACTTTACCCAAATCTGTTTCAATAATACATCTACCTCCATGTCTACTAAACAAATCTCTAGTCCAATAATCTTTATTAAAGGAAAAACCTTTAACATCCCAAACCCTATATTTTGTTAAAAGTACTCCATGATAACACCAAGAACTTGGAAAAACAAAGACATTCATACTAAGCCTACTAGCAATAACATCAACAATGGAACATAAGGGGGCTTCAGAAAAAGTAATAATATCAGGATTATATTTACCCAATGCGTCAGCAAACATCTCTCCAATCTCAGAGAAATCCAATCCCTTAAAGGAAGGCCAACCACCCCAACCCCTAACATTATAAGCAATACTAATCATAATTTCACATCCAAAACATATATGATCCCAACATAAATATTTTAACTTCTCAATACTTGCTATATTAGTTAATAGCTTCTGTTAACTCATTGTTGACGAAGTAACAGTTTAGCAGTCAAAACAATAGGGAAAGAAAAGAATATATATTATCGCTTAAGGTTCAGCTATAGAAGGTTACTGGTCTATGTGTGAGAAATACAACGTAAACTGTGTGATGCGACATGAAGGCTAGAGAAATAATCAAAGAACTGGAATCTCTTAGAAGTAAGAAAAATATTGAGGAAATGCAGAGATTCGGAATTACATCTAAATCGAAAATTTTTGGGATTCTAAAGCCAGAACTAAGAAAAATTGCTAAAAGAATTGGCAAAAATCAGGAATTAGCGATTAAATTATGGGAAACTGAAATTCATGAGGCCAGAATTCTAGCTTCAATAATCGCCGAACCTGAAAAATTTACTGAAGATTTGATGGATAAATGGGTTTCTGAAATAGATAACTGGGATTTATGCGATCAGTGCGTCATGAACCTATTCTGGAGAACAAAGCACGCTTATAAAAAAGCAAGAGAATGGAGCCAAAGCAACCATGAATTCATAAAAAGAGCAGGATTTTCGCTCATAGCAAAGCTTGCAATAAGCGATAAAAAAGCTAGCAATGAAAAATTTGAACAGTTCTTTCCAATCATAAAAAGAGAAGCTACCGATAATAGAAATTACGTTAAAAAAGCTATTAGCTGGGCTTTAAGGCAAATTGGAAAGCGAAACCTAGAGTTGAATGAAAAAGCTATTGAAATAGCTAAGGAAATCCAAAGACTAAACTCAAAAAGTGCAAAATGGATTGCTCAAGACGTAATAAGAGAATTAACAAGTGAAAAGATTCTAAAAAGATTGAAAATGAGGAAATAATATGAGTAGGCTTAGGCATTCACATATTATCTCTAATGGGGTCACCTAACAGGAGGATATATAGCTTAGCTTTACTGTCTAAATTTACTTCGTTATAATAGCAGTTTAAACCTGATTATCAGAAAAATATAAATTGTCTGAAATTAATATATTATCTGATAATTATGACTCATACAGTTATATCGAGGGTTGGGAGAAGGGGGGCTATATATATTCCCAAGCACGTTATGCGAATGTTAGATATAAATGAGGGGGATAGAGTTTTAATGAAAGTAGAAGATAGGAGGCTTATTTTAGAGTTTATTCCAAATCCCTTAACCCTAGCTCTTAAGATAAGAAAATGGGCTAAGACCACTGTAGAGGAGTTCGAGAAAGAATCAGAGATGATGCAAAATGAATTATATTAAAATATTGCTTGACTCCACCTATATTCTACCTAGCTTTGGGATAGAAGTAGAGGGATTAGGGGAGGAAGATATTATAAAATTGAAGATAGCTGGAATTGAAGGTAAGGTAAAATTTTATTGTCTCTCTGTAACATGGATAGAAATCATCGGTAAAGTACATAGGATGGTTGAGAAATATAAAGTAGATGTTAAAGACATTATAGATAGTGCCGTGAAATCCCTTTTAGAGTCAGGTTTTTATGAGTGGATAACACCTTCTTCCCAAGCCGTTTTAACGGCATTTAAATTAAGAATGTTGGGACATAGAGATAATATAGATAACCTATTATATGCTTCATCACTTGAGAATAAAATGATATTCTTAACGATGGATAAAAATCTAGTAGAATTTCTAAAAGAACATGGATATAGCATTGAAAACGTTATGGATCATCAAAAACTATTCAAAAAACTTTATTGATGCAATGTTATCAAGTCTTTATCTATTTCCAATTCTTATAAAAATTTCTAATCGTGTAAAATGATTTTTTAGGCGTTCCATCCATTTTCACTATTCCAAAACCAAGGTCCCCGTTCCCAGCGATCTCATTCTCATCCCATTCATGGATAAAACAACCATTCAAATCCGCTTTTCTAATAAATTTAAAATTCATCTCGAAGCATCTCACCTGTGCTTCCTCATCATACTCAACTTCATGCTTCCTCGGATACCACCAGATAGGTCCTGCCTCAAACGCCCTATTTATTGTTTGAAATCCGATTTCACTTAATACTGCAGGTTTCCCAAAACTCTTCATCTTTAATAACAAATCTAAATAATTATCTTTTGTCTGAGAATACAGAAACTGGTTACACATCACTATATCCATATCTTCCCAGTCTATGAGATCGAATTCCCAGGAACCTGCAGCATAGGTTATTTTGCCAGAAAAATGTTTTCTTGAAATCTCCACCAGCTCAGCTATAAAATCAATAAATCTATCCATTTTTTCTCTTAACGGTTTATGCACATATCTCTCCATATCAAGACATCTTTCAACATAACTAAATGTCCTATCACTTTCCAAATTTACCTCTAAACTTAACTCATTTCCGATCATTAAAACATCTATTCCAAAATCTTCAGCCCTTTTAGAAAAATCTCTATATATATCGACAAACTTTGACCTTGGAACAACATCATCAACCTTTGGATGAGCCCATACCCGTAATCCCTCATTCATAGCAATTTCAGTAATCTTCCATAATGTTATGCCGGTTCCCTCAAGTCTCACAGCATTTGCATACAATTCATCCCGCATCATCCTAAGTTCGTTCTCTATCCTATTAAAATCCTTTTTAAACCAACCCATAGATGTATGTAAGTACACTACCCCCCTAATTTTCATAATGATTAATCTAAAGGAGGGAACAATATTAACTTTTCCTAAAATAAATGATGTAGTCAGCTATTTAAATAACAATGATTCTTATGAGGAGCTTTGCTTAATAAATTCGGTTAAATAGAAGTGTCGTTTAAATAGATATGTATGTTTTATTAAAACAAGTTCTTT
>CAZKAY010000112.1:0-4550 GCA_964550975.1 uncultured Thermoproteales archaeon
ATGGTTTCATTAGTGTTTGTGCATATTTTACTCCGATCTCTATGCCTCTAATTCTTGATAGGCATGTATAGTATTTTCTATATGGGAGTCCTGTCTCACTCATTAAATAAATATAGGTTTAATATTATATATCGTTAAATAGAATCTAGTTCATTTCTTAAATTCATTAAATGAAAGAGAATTTTGAAATGTTAATGCTTGATTGTATCTTCTATATCCGCTATTTTAGGATAATAAGAGATAAAGATATTAAGATCTTTTTATCCTAATATTTTGGTGGTTAAAATTGGGTAGTATTAAGGTATATGTTTCAGATGAGGTTGAGAAGAGGTTTAGGATGCTGGCTATGAAGTTATATGGATATGGTAAGGGTGCTTTAAGTATAGCTGCTGAAAAAGCATTTAATAGATGGGTTTCAGAGGTTTCGGAAGCTATAGAGATTGTAGGATTATTGGATGATCCTGTCGATGCGATATATGGGATGCTTAGCCATGTGAAGAAGAGTGGTGTTGAACTTCAACATGAGGCTAGAAGGATTAGAGCTAAGAAATATGTGGGATAAATATGTTTATTGATTCAAATATTTTCTTAGAGGTTGAGCTGGCTCAAACTCATGGTAAAGCTTCAAGAACTTTTCTTAAAATGATTCAAAGTGGTAGATTAAAGGGTTATACCACTACTTTCCATTTAGATAATGTGGCTATTATTATGGAGAATTATGGAAAATCTTGGAGAGATATAGCGATTTTCCTTACATCTCTTCTACAATATAAGGGGTTAACCATATATCTTTCATCAATATATGATAGGATAAAGGCTACGGAGATTATGAGGGATGAGGGTTTAGATTTCGATGATGCATTAGCAGCCTATATAGTAAAAAAGCTTAAATTAAAGACTATTATATCCTATGATACTGATTTTGATAGAGTTGATTGGTTGGAAAGAAAGGTTCCTGAAGACCTAATTTAAATATTTAGATAATTTTCTCCATAGATTTTCTAAGCATATGTTAAATTACAATTTTATACTATATATATGACGTTAAGTTGATGGTTTCTAAGATGAAGTGGATCGATTATCCGAATGATAATTTAGTGTATAAAATATGTATAGAAAGAAATCTAGAGTTTAAAATATTATTTAAATTAATGTAAAGTTTAGTTTATCTATAATACTTTAGATGTGGGATTATATATTTAAATAAATGTTAATAGTGTTTTATTTGGGAGAAATATTTGACTGTTATTAGAAGGAGGCTTGTATTGTTAAAACAGTATATAGATATTTTAGAGGGATTGAGGGATAAGGTTTCTAGTCCTGATGATCTTAGGAGGGATGTTGTTTTAAGGGGTGCTGTTGAGAGATATCTATATTTAACTGTAGAGGTTTTAATAGACATAGGTTTACATATTTGTTCAGAGCTTGGATTAAGGAAGCCTGAAAGATATAGGGAGATAGCATACATACTTGGTGAGAAAAATATTATTGATGATAGATTGTCGAAGATTTTTGAATCGTGGATTGGGTTTAGAAATATACTTGTTCATGTCTATTCTCGTATAAATATTTCAAAGATATTTGAGGCTTTAAACTCTATAGATGAAATTAAATCTCTTGTGTCTCAAATTTCTTCTAAAGCTATGGAGATGAAGATGGATCCTATACATGATGATGTTGTTAAGAGGATTTGTAGTGTGCTGTGTAAGGATATGAATGTTTTGGCTATATATATTTTTGGTTCATATGTTTCTGGAAGGTTTTCTGAGAGGAGTGATATAGATATAGCTGTATATATGGATGGGCAGATTGGTTGGAAAAAGATTGTTGAGATGAAATATATGTTAGAGGATGTCTTAGATAGGAGGGTTGACCTAATATTTTTGAATGATGCTGATTTAGAGTTGGCATACATGATTTTATCGGAGGGTAGAAGGATATTTGTGAGGGATGTGGAGAGGGTTGCTGAATTTGAGGTGAAGATAGTTAAAAAATATCTAGATATGAAGCCTAGACTTGAAGAATATTATCGAAAGGTTATTCGAAAAATTATCGATGAATGGAGATAAAATATTTAGAAATAAATTTTTATAGTATTATATATTGTTGTATTGTTGGTGGGATTTTGGTTTTTAGATGGCCTGATAATTTTAGGATGGCTCTTTCATTGACTTTTGATGACGGATTGTCTTCACAGCTGAATATAGCTATACCATTGCTTGACAAATATGGTTTTAAGGGGACATTTTATTTGAATCCTAGGGATAGGGAGATGCTGAGACGTTGGAGAGAGGTTTCTGAGAGAGGTCATGAGATAGGTAATCATACACTTACACATCCATGTTCATGTAATTTTTCAGGAGATCCTCATGGTAGATGTCTTGAAAATATGACGCTTGAAGATATAAGGAGGGATATAGTGGAGGCTCATAGGAGGATTAGGGAAGCTATACCGAATGGTAGTAGGACTTTCGCATATCCATGTTATGAGACATATGTTGGTAGAGGTTTGAATAGGAAGAGCTATGTACCAATTGTTGCCGAAATATTTATAGCTGCTAGAAATGGCTTCCGATATCCGAATTCACCTGAAGCATGCGACCTACATTTTCTATGGTCTTGGGAGATATCTAAAATAGGGTTTGAGAAGATGATTGGATATATTGTCAGAACATTTATGGAGGGTAAATGGGCTATATTTACATTTCATGGAATAGATGAGGGACACCTATCCACATCAAAATATGATTTTGAAAGACTTCTAATATTTCTGGACAAATATAGAGAGAAGATATGGATAGCCCCACTTGTAGATGTAGCCGAATACATAGCTGAAAAACGTGGATACTAACTATATATTTCTAACCAAGGCTGTGTTTGATTATGATGATGGAGATATTTTTATATATTTTTCCATGGTATATACCATGGTGAGAAAATGATTACTACTAAAGTTGACAAGATGGGTAGAACTGTAATTCCTAGTCCTATTAGAAAGATGTTAAATATTAAAGAAGGGGATTATGTTGAGTGGATTGTAGATGATGATAAAGTGTTTGTAAGGAAAAGGTTAGTAATTGATAGAGAAGCTATTAAGAGAAGGTTTAATGAGCTTAGGAAATCTGCTCCAAAATGTTTTACTGAAAAGGAGAGGGAAGAGGAGGATAAATGGGGTCTGAGGGAATGGGCTTTAGCAAAACTCGGTCTTTAGGCATAGTCGATGTTGGAATAATAGTTTTAAGCCACTGTGAAAATCCGGTGAAAAATGATGCTCTAGACTTTATTGAGAAGATATTTTTAGGAGAGATTAATGCCGTGATTCCCTTGAGCACTTTTATAGGAGCATATCATATCATGACAAAGTATCTGAGAATTAAGAGAGAGGTTGTAAAAGAGGAATTGTTAAAGACGCTTGAGATACGTAGTCCTTTCTTTATCCAAGATATTTTAATCGACCATGTAATTATAGGCATTAAATATGCTTCTAAATATAATATTGAGGGATGGGATGGATATCTTATAAGTCTTGCAGATAGCTTAGGGGCATCTATAATATACACTATCGATAAGAAGCTGAGAAGAGTAAAGCATATCAGTATTGTAATACCTATAAGTAGGGAGAATCTTAAAAAATATAATTTGTGGGTTAAAAAGAGACTAAGTAGATAGATTTCATAAATATGTTTATTCTTCCTTATTAAGTAAGTTAATAATTATTGACTAAGATAGAAAGTCATTAGATATAAAAAGTCTGATCTTATTATTATACATAGCTTAGAGTAAGATTTAATTTAGTTTTAGATATGTTTAAATATTTTATCCCTATATTCAATTTGGATGGTGAACATGGTTGAAAGGATTAGAACTTTTATTGCCATAGATATTGTTGATGACGGTATTTTAGATAAAATTATTAGTATTCAGCGGGATCTATCTAGCTGTAATGCTAGGCTTAAGCTTGTAAAGAGGGAGAATATACATTTAACTCTAAGATTTCTGGGAGAGATAACTCCACTACTTTTAGAGGATGTGCGAAAAATTGTGGAGAAAATTGAATACAATAGTTTTAAGATAACATTGTCTGGATTAGGAGCATTTCCCTCTTCATCTAATCCAAGAGTTATATGGATTGGATTATCCGAAGGCGCTAAGCATGCAGAAAACATCTTCAATTTTCTTGAGAACGAGTTAAAGAGAATTGGATTTAGACCTGAGCCTAAAGGTTTTTCACCACATATAACTATTGCAAGAGTAAAATATGGTGATAGAAGATGTCTATCAAAGATAATTAATAAAAACATAAATACATTTTTCGGATCAATGCAGGTAACTTCGATTAATCTTAAGAAAAGCACGCTTACATCTACTGGACCAATATATGAGACACTTTACTCTAAAAAACTGGTTAATACAGAATTTTATTGAGGAGACTTTTTAGGACAATATTTTACTCCTAAAATATCCTTAATATAGGTATATGTATATGAGAATTAAGCCCTCTAAACCTGCTAGCGAGTCAAGAAACTGGCTTAAAACTAAAAAAGATAGAA
>CAZKAY010000113.1:0-4448 GCA_964550975.1 uncultured Thermoproteales archaeon
TGTCCATGATCCGCGGTTAAAACTATTATAGAGTTTTCATATAAATTATATTCTTCTAATGCGTTTAAAAAGTATCCTAAACAATGGTCTACAAAGGATACTTCTCCTGCATATAATCCTCTAATATATTTTATTTCTTCCTCATTAGCCCATTTATTAGCGTATCCGCCCATTGGTAATATTAGTCTCGGCCCACTATAGGATGGATCAGTATACGTATCAAATCTAGGCGGTGGATCCCAGGGTTCATGTGGATCAAAGCTATCTATCCATAGAAAGAATGGTTTATCTTCATGAACATTTTTCTCTAACCACTTTATAGCAGTATTAAATACCCTTGCTGGAAAATAGTCTTCTTCTCCTTCAAAATCTTCGGTATTTGCAAGAAATCTGGCAACTCTCCTCCTCCATATTTCTGGATAATTTTCATTTACATAGTCGTCTACTTTCTTCTTCAATGGTTGGTTCGAAGTATACGCATCATACTCTTGACCTCTAATCCATATAAATGTATGGAAATTTCTATGGAAATTCATATTCGGTTTAAATAGATGATAGGTATCTGCAATCAAAGCATTCTTATACCCTATTTTAATCAATATGTCGGCTAAAGTTATATCTCTAGGGAAATTGTATAATGGTTCCCAACTTCTATAAGGAAGTGTAAACTGCCCTGTCATCCATTCCATTCTAACAGGTATTGTAGGTAATCCACATGGATAAATATTGTTGAAAACTAATGATTTCTGGGCAAACTTATCTATATTGGGAGTCTTACAAGGCTTTATACCATCAAATATGGATTGACTCTTATTATAGAAGCTTACATGATCCTGCCTCAAACTATCCAATACAATAAAAATTACATTATACTTTATCATGATAATAAACATTCACTTTAGACTAAAAAATTTTCATAAATTAATTATCATCCATCATTTAGTCTAAAAACTTGTGAAGATTAGGCTAATGTTGAGAATATCTTGTAATAGCGATTTACTAGCATAACTAATATATTCATTACGATAATAATATATTATTGATGGAGTATACCGATTTCGGTGAGACTCCATTCTATAAACTATACACTAAAATATCTATACCATATGCTGAAACACCTTTTTATGTCGCCAGAGAAATGCTGAAAATTGCTGCGGCAAAGCCTAGAGAAATAGTTATAGATTTAGGATGTGGTGAAGGAAATATCCTAATAGTTGCTGCAGTGGATTTTAAATGTATAGCTATTGGATATGAGATAGATAGTAGTTTAGTAAAGATTGCTAGAGAGAGAGTGGAGAAACTGGGGCTTAAAAAATATGTAAAGATATTTAATATGGATTTGTTTAAAGCAGATATAAGTAATGCAAACATAATAGCAGTATATTTAACGCCAGAGATATTAGGTATACTGAAATATAAGTTTGAAGAAGAAGGTAAAAGAGGATTAAGAATAGTTTCACATGATTATCCTATATCTGGATGGAGGCCTCGAAAAATCGGTAAAATTATTGGATCAAAGTATCATATACATAGGATTTATCTATATCAATTATAGACTATAGAGTTTATATATCTAGCCAAACATGATTTTAATGGTGATTATATGTATGATGTATATGTTTCTAAGACGTGCTGTAAATCTTTTGATGAGGAAGTTTTTGAGGCTGTAAAGAGAGGTATTGATAAACTTGGTGGAGTAAAGAGTTTTGCTAAGCCTGGAGACAATGTTTTGGTGAAGCCAAATATATGTTCAAATGATCTGCATAGGACTACTGATAGAAGAATATATTATTATTTGGCAATATTGTTTAGAGATTATGGTTGTAATGTAACTATAGGTGAAAATCCGGTTATAGATACTCCTAGTAAAAAGGTTTTTATGAGAAATGAGATTAAACGTATTGCTGAAAAATCTGGGGTAAGGGTTGTAAATTTTAGATTCGACGAATATCGTGTTGTAAGAGTTGCGAGTCCAAAGCTTTTTACAAAATTAGAGGTAACTAAATATGCATTGGAAGCTGATTTAATAGTAAATGTACCTATTATGAGAAAGCATGGTTTATCTGGATTGACTCTCGGAATAAAGAATTTATTTGGATTAGTTTCATTAAATCAGAGACATATTATTCATTCGAGGAATCTATATTGGGGTCTCGTGGAAATATATAGGTTATTTAAAGATAAGCTTAGATTAACTGTGATGGATGGTATAAATGCAGCATTAAACGGCACACTTTATCCTTTAGGTCTAATAGTTTTTGGTAAAAATATATTGGCTGTAGATATAGTTACATCATATCTTTTAGGATGGGATCCCTTCGAGCTTGAAACAAATAGATATGCTAGCCAGATGAATCTTGGACCCAAAGGTTTAAGTGAGATAAGGATAGATGGAATAAGTATGAATGAAATAAATAAGATTAGAGAGACCACTAAACAATATTTTAATCCAGAATTGGAGAGACTGGAGGATGTAGCTGATAGACTTGGAATAAAGCTTGTCCTAGGAGATATATGTCCAACATGTAGAAGAAATATTACAAAGATTTTAAGGGAATTCAGGAAGGAAGACTTTAAGAATAAGAATATAGCTATAATAGCGGGTCCTGGGGCAATACCCTTAAAGGATAGAGTAAATATAATTATTGGTGAATGTCTCAAAAAATATGCTGGAGAAGGGATATTTGTAAACTATTGTCCAACCTATTTATCAGACATCAAGTCTGCAATAGAATATGCTATTGGGAGAAGGGAGGAGAGAAGATATTTGTGGGAAGGCTTAATACAACTTATATCAAATCCGATATAACATAAAGTTTATAAATACCTAAAATATTTTTCTCTCGATGATGTTTCATGTATATTCCTTCTAATACTTGGGGATTAGGGATAAATGCCTATAATCCGTATTCTGGGGGATATCCTCCTCCACCACCGCCGCCTCCTCCAGATAATTATAGAAGATATAGTTTAGCTGATAGAGGATACGGTGTTGATAGTTATCCATTATCTCCAGCAGCTATAGCCTATCTTTTTCCAGAATATTTTTCTAGAAGGACAAGTATAGGTGGATTTAAATCTCCATGTAACAATATAAAAGTTAAGCACGATGATCTTTTTTATTCAATGTTCATATTAACTCTACTAGCAATGGAGGAGAGGAGACTGATAAGATTTTATACATATAAGGAGGGAAGAATATTCAAGAGAACTAGAATAGGTATATATAAGACAAATAGCTTTGGGCAGATGGATTTCGGATACATGGGTAGACGTCTAGCAAGAATGTATCCAGGTACAAATATATCTGCAGCAAGCGTTATTCTCGAAAATATTGAGGTAAATTATCCAATAAAATACTTTATAGGACAGGTATATAGATATGATATATGTGGTAGAAATCTTTTCTGGAGAGATGATCCTAAAAAACCTATATGTGAGAGAATAATGATATATAGGGGTGAAGCCGAAAGACTATATAATTTACTCAACCAATTTAGAAGCTATAGAAACTATGAATATAAATTGCTGGAAGGAGAAGCATATTCAGCTATAAGCTCGATGAAACCTGAAAGAGAGGACTATGATTACTATTAATTTATTTAACTCTTAACTATAAATGACTAATACTTCTATCTAACAATACTAGCAATACTGCTACTGGAACTACTATAAAATCTTTTTCTATACTCCAATCTTCAAGAGATAACATCATCCTTATAGCTGTCCTAGGTGTTTTTTAAAATCTTTTACTAGGATTTCTCCGATACTTTATTTCAACACCAATATAATGTTTATCTTCTCTTCTATATAGGGCATCTACTTCACCTCTCCCATCCATATAGTAGTATAGATATGTTGTATACTCCCTTATAATTGGTTTTTCCTTAGTTCTTCTTAAATGCTCAATAACTATTCCTTCAACAATTTTTGGTAAAAATTCGCTACTACTGCATTCTATTAGAACTTCGTTTATATCCATTCCACTAACAATAGATTTAACTACATAGTAAAAGAATGGATCTGTAAAATATATCTTCTTATTCTTTTTAAAATTAACACTATTTCTCCTTATATCAATTTGATAATGTATATTTATGATATGAGACTTTTCAAATATTTCAAGATAATCTTTAACTGTATGAGGATTTAAATCCAATTCTGATGCTATATAGGATAAAGTGGCAATATAGGATAATAATGTATATATTTATTTTGCATTATAATACATAAATAAAATTAACAGCTTTGTAGAGAAAACTATTTATAAACTAATATTTTTAAATATTCTATGCTTAATCTTATAGTTGAGATAGTGTCTTTAACGTCTTCAGGAGCGCTTTCACCAGGTCCATTAACATTTTCAGCCATTGTTTTAGGTATGAAGAAAGGTTGGAAGGCTGGATTTTTAGAAGCAGTTGGACATACTTTATTTGAATTCCCATTAG
>CAZKAY010000114.1:0-4373 GCA_964550975.1 uncultured Thermoproteales archaeon
GCCAGAGACGAGGGTTCCCGTAGAAGACGGGTTTGATGGGGTGGTAGTGTAAGCACCGAGTCCTTCGGGACGAGGTGTTTAGCTAGCCACTCCCAATAACCCGAGTATATAAAGCTGATGCACTGTGTCCGCGTATTGAATTCCTATGTATGGCATATTGGATATGATGATGGAAGAGACTTTTGATTTTCGATGAAGAAATGAGCAGCCACTGATAATTCAATTATTATATTCTAAATTTTTCTTAAGTCTCTCTAGTGAGATCTTATCTATGCTTATATGCGTAGTTTTTCCTCTGATTCCTTTACTTGATATTTTTGTATTTAATATTCCCATTTTTTCTAATATTTTTATATATTCCCATATCTTTGTTCTTTTCCTTGGTTTGAGGTTATATGATTCGCATAATATATTGTATCTTTCTATTACTTCTCTTGTTGAAACATATCTTGTTTTTGAGTTTCTCAATGCATTTATCGTGGCAATTAAAATCATTTTCTCATGTTTATCTAAATTTTTTATGTCCTCTATCCTTATAGGACTAATAGTACTATATACTTCTCTTACGTCTTCTATTTCTATGAAACTTCTTCCCTTTCTCTCTGCTCTTATACCTGCTTTCCACAATATTTCGATGGCTAATCTGGCATCTCCAGGTCCACCCTTTTCATATCCAGTTAAATCACCTATTAATTCTAATATTTCGTCTGATACAGCTTTTTTTCGCATAGCTTTTTCTACAATTATTCTCTCTTGAAGAATATCTATAATTTCTGTTGAAGTATAGGGAGGAAAATCTATTTTATTATGCATTAAATAACTTTTTATGCTATTTTCTAATTTTTCGAAAAAGCTAGGGTTTCTACTTATAAATATAAAGTTTATTCTAGATAGATCTTCTTCCAGGAATTCATCGTTTATTCTACTTAAAAAGTATATGTTATTTTCACCCTTTCTCTTACTTAAATAATCGATTTCGTCTAATGTTACAAGTATAAATATATTTTCATTACTTAATGTACGAAATATTAAATGAAAAATATCATAATAAGAATAACCTCTTAAAGGTATTTTTAAACCTATTTCTAATGCAATTTTCTGAGATATTGGATATAAGGATCTATCTTTGTGGCAATTTATATGAATATATTTGAATAATATACCTTTTCTATGCAAATATTTTTCAAGTTTTTTCCCAAAAAACTTTGCCGTTACAGTTTTTCCAGTACCGATTCTTCCAATAAAGACAACTTTCTGTGACACTTTCCCAGGTTTCTTTATAACGGGTCTAAAAATTTCTGCTAGACGATTTAATTGATTATCTCTGTGAGGTAATCTGAGAGGGACGTATTCAAGAGAGGAAAGCCTATCTTCATTTATGAAAATTCTAGAATGAGTATCCCAGTATTCCCATATATCCATATTTCTCACATCTATATTATCAATAATTATTTAATAATCTATTTATCATTAAATTTATTTATCAATCAGCTGAGATATTTTGTATCTCACATCTCTTATTAACAAGTATTTAACATTAACTTAAACCTAATATAAAGCCTAGGATAAGAAATATATGATAAACTAATCTTAAAATGAGAGGTGAATGTATGCTTATTATAGGAGGTCCTGCGTCAAATAATCTTGAAAACGAAATTGCAGATATAATCGGTATGAGAAGTCTGAAAGTGGATTATAAAATTTTTCCAGATGGAGAGTCATATATACGTTTTCCGGAAAAATTAGAGGAAGATATAGTTTTAATCCAATCCCTATTTCCACCTCAAGATAAGCATCTAATTGAACTCTTTTTAATGATAGATACTGCATATAATTTAGGTGCTGAAAGAGTAATCGTAGTTGTACCATATATGGCATATTCGAGGCAAGATAAACGGTTTCTTGAAGGTGAGGCAATAAGTATAGAGAGCATTCTAAAAATTATTGAGAAACTTGGTACAAAATATTTTCTTACAGTAGATATACATAAGGAGAATAGTCTTAAGATACTTAGCATACCCTATACAAATATTGTTCCCACTGTACTTTTTGCGGAGAAGATACAGGAGCTTAACCTAGATAATATAGTAATTTTGTCTCCGGATGCTGGTGGTATAGGAAGAGTGAGAGATGTCGCTGAGAAAATCGGGTGCGAATATGATTTTCTTGAAAAAAGAAGGGATAGAATTTCTGGAGAAGTTAGGTTAAGACCTAAAAATATAGATGTTGCTAATAAAAATATAGTGATTATAGATGATATAATTAGTACTGGTGGCACCATTAGTCTCGCTGCTAAACAAGTTATTAAAAATGGAGCTAGAAGCGTTTATGTCTTATGTACTCATGCGCTTTTAATAAATAATGCTGTGAAGAAAATATTATCCTCGGGTGTGAAGGAAATAATAGCTACAAATACTATTCCTAATATTTATTCTAAAATATCGGTTGCACCATTGATAGCCTCAGTCTTAAATAATCTATTCAAATAAACTTTTTATATTCCTAATGATTTTATGAGACGGGATATGAAATGAGTGTTAAAAAAGGCGACTTTATACTCATAAATTATACATTATCTATCAAAGACGAAGGAAAGATTATTGACACAAACATGGAGGAGGAGGCCAGAAAAAACAATTTATATGATGAGAAAAGGGAGTATAAACCAATGCTAGTAGTGATAGGACGTAAATGGGTTATAGAAGGATTAGAGGAGCAGCTTATAGGTATGAGTGAAGGCGAGGAAAAAATAATAGAGGTATCTCCTGAAAAAGCCTTTGGTGTTAGAGATCCTAATAAGATTAAGGTGGTTCCGGCTAGGGATCTTTCAAGCAAGGGAATTATACCTAGAAAAAATATGGAAGTTGAAATTAATGGGAAAAGAGCTACAGTTATAAGTGTTGGAGGAGGACGGGTAGTACTAGACTTTAATCATCCATTAGCGGGGAAGACGCTCGTATATAAAGTATCTCTAATAAAAATTTTAGACGACATTAAAGATAAGATAAAAATGCTTGTTCTAAGATGGATGCCTAAAATTAGCGAAGAAGATATTAGAGTAAATGTAAGAGCAGAGAGAGTGGATATAAACTTATCTGAAAAAGTTCTAAGTATATCAAATATAGGAATGTTTATAAGAGGAATAATTAGGGATATAAGGACTCTTTTGCCAGAAATCAAGAGAGTTAGATTTTTGTTTACATTTAAGCTGGGGGAAGTTAAAAAATCCTCTTTGCAGAAACAACCCTAAGATTTATTTTAAAAGGACATTTTATTCTTATATTTCTAACCTTTAATATTTTTATTTTATCACCTTTTCTTAATCCTGGAGGATTACATACATCAAAATTGTCACAATCTATTTTATTGCATTTTTTAGAAAAAGTTATTATTGCACCATTTACAGCTTGCTTTATTGGAACAGTAAGATCAAATGGTAGCTCTATAACTTCAACAACTTTCATATAATCTTTAATTATAGGGCAAAAATGTTTTTTATTTCTAACATATATAACTCGATACGCCATTCCCTTCCGTAAATTACCTATACATACTCTATACAACCTACATTTTCTACATTTTTCATTATATTCAGCAGAAAATATCTTACCAACATTGGCTCGGGATAATGTAGTTAAAGTAATGATCTTTGACGATGTATTATTATACAATTCTATCATCTATTTATAGCACTATTAAGAGTATATAATTTTCATCAATTATTTATTTCTCATTATAATAAACTATACGATTCTTTTTCTATTTACAGTTTTATTACCCCACTCATATCTTCTTAATCTCTTTGACCTACCGAATCCACATGCAGAGCAATAATGCTTTTTTACATTATAACTATGTCTTCCACATCTTCTACATCTTATATGAGTTTTTTTCCTACCTCTTTTTCCGAAGGAGGGAGTACCTTTTGTAATAATTATCACCTATTTGGGTATAGGACTTACTAAAATTACATTATCTCCTCTAACTATTATCAAACCTAATTTTCTAGTCCATGTAGCTTTTATCTCCTCAGCTTCATCTAAAACTAAATTTAGATGCTGATCAAAACTTTTAAGAATCCCTCTAATTTCTCTGCCACCCTTTAGTTTTACAAGAACTATTGAACCAAGCGATTGTGTCAATATATCTGATGTACCAGCCATGAATATACACCATAATAGCTTTATTTATAGCATCATTACATCTTTATATTTTTTGCTATATAGAATTTAAGTTTATTGTTTCCGGATTGATTTCACTAACTAATATACATGAAGTGGTGATTAATTTTAATACAAAATTCTGGAAATATGCTAAACCTTATCATCTTGATCTTTCAATAGATTTCATAAATATCCAACATAACTATATAC
>CAZKAY010000115.1:0-4241 GCA_964550975.1 uncultured Thermoproteales archaeon
CCTAGAGGAGGAAGTTCATCGGATATACCGAGTATAAGCTTATTGGGAAATAAATGTATTATCTCTTTAACAAAATCCCTAAATTTCTCTAAGCTTATCGAAGATGTTATAAAGTATATGTATGGAATCCCATCTATTAGGATCATTTCATAATCCAATGATTTTTTAATATCCTTTAGAGTAATATCTCCAACAGGCTGAATAGTTAATGCCTCCACACCATCCCAGCCTGTTTCCTTAAATAGATGAAGTAGGGGTTTAGCGTATCCATCAACATGGCAATGAATAAACTTATTCCTTTTATGAAGATAGTCTACCCTCTCCTGATAATAGGGTATACAGTATTTCTTAAATAGCTTAGGAGAGGTAATTCTTGCATCTATATTGTCTCCAAAATTTAATATTTTTAGAGGAGATGAAGCAACGATTTCATAAAGCCTGTCATCACTCTTAGCTATAGACTCCATCAAACCCTCTATTTTATCTCTATATTTATATAGATAGATGAACGTTCTTTTAACACCCATATAGTTTATTAAAAGTCTTTGTAAGGGGGTTCTTGGAAAATAGTACCATAACATTCCCGATTTTCCAACATGTTTTTCAAGCTCTCTATATTCTTTAAGACTAAATTCATATCTAATATTTTCAAGGATATATTCTAAAACCTTAATATCACTGAGTTCACTTACAAGATATTTTATAATTCTTGAGGAAAGTTTATGCCAAACCTTCTTCCTCCTTTCCTCAAGAACGCCTATGGGAGTCTTATATCTAGTAATTAATAGATCTCCATACTCTAAGTATTCTATCTCTACGTCCCCCTCATAATGAATTTTAATATAGGGATGTCGATAACATCTCCAATAGGCATTAAGTTTAAAATATATTTGAGATAGACTAAGATCTTTAAACTCCTTAGGCAGGGTACCCATAGTCCTATTAAAATTATACCAATGATCTATTCTAGGCATCCATGGAACTCTATCTACCTCCTTCCTTTCAAATATCCTTAGAATCCTATCCCTCTCTGTCAAGTTTAATGAAATCATTATAGAAATTAAATAGAAAACCCCTCTTAAGCCTTTGCCAATCAAATAAACACTATTAGATAATCATTGATATTAGAATTATTTATTATGTAATCCCATACATCTTACCTGCATTCTCAGATAACAATGCCTTTGCTATATCGAATGCAAAGTCCTTATCAATATATTTTTCAAATGTAAGTTGAGATAATACATAGGCTATCTGTTTCTTTATGATTAACGCTTTACCATAAACCCAGTCTGAAACATAGGCATCGCTAAAAAATCCACCAATCTTATTGTATGGAAGCATCTGCAACCTTAATCTAATATATCTCCTTATAATCTCTGGATACATTGAATACCACCAGTAGCCATCAACATACGCATTAGAATAGTTTTTAGCTATCACAGTTATCGGATGATTCAATAGGCTGTCAGCATATATTAAGTCAAACTTTACATCATGATATCTGGAGAGAAGCATAGATATATCTAATAATTGTTGAGGATTAAAGATTATTATTGCATAGTCTGGATAAGATGCTCCTGGAACAGGTCTCTTAACACCTATCATTAACTGAAATACAAGATTATATTCTCTACAATACTCTAAAACCTTGTTTAAAACATATGCTGCAAAAATATTTTTACCCGTATTATCTAAACATAAACCCTTCTTTAAGGTGAGTAGATAGGGATAGACCTCACTCTTACTAACCATTTTCGATAGAAATACTTCATCCGAATTTACACCCAATGCAACTGTAACAATGTGATTTTTAAAGTATTTAAATAGATTTGAAAGCCCCTCATCAATATTATCCGGTTTATTAATCTCGATACCAACCATATTCTCAAATTCTGCTAAATTTTGTGGAGAAATATTGGTTATCAATGGGTCAACCCTAAGTGCACCAGTAAACAGCTCTCTATCATATTTGGGAACCTTTTCTAAGGGACTTAAAGTTAGAAAAGATTTTCTTACACGAACTCTATTTTTTAAAATATCTATTGCACGACTCTCATCTCCAACCTTTTCCTCAATAAGTTTCATCACACTTCTCCAATTTTTCTCATCAATATATTTTCCGTCAAATCCATATAGATCTCTGAGCATCCATATTAAAGCAGAATAAGTAGTAGTATTTCTAATATATCGGATATACGGTAGTACAGCTTTAAATTTATCGGCACCACTTAGCCCTTCAAGTCGATTAAAAGACATACCTGCCGAAACAAGCTCTGTAACAATATAGTGATAAAAAATTATATCCTCGTAACTTTGAGGAGAAAGTCTCTCAGGATTCAAGTGATTATGAATATCAATGACATACATATCTTTAATAATAGAATATAATTCCTCATATATCTTCCAAAAACTCTTATCCAACACATATCACCAACATGCGTGTTAATTCTATTATTAATACATTATAATATAATTTAAATATATTATGAAGTTAAACTATAGTATAAAATAGAAATAAAAATTGACATTAGATTGGTGGAGGCGGAGGAGGTAGAGGATATTTCTCCCTCTTCCTTCTACGTAGCAAAAATATTATAGTTACCAATATTACAACAATGATAAAAATTATTGATAGAAGAAACACTACATTTATCTCCTCCTCCCATTTAGCAATTAATGTGACCGATTTCATTACCACAAACTTATATCTCTGACTAGTTGACACAATATTTCCATATTCATCCACCCAGCCCTTAAACACCATATTATATGGGAATCCTATAATAAGGGTCGTTGAAATAGATACTACTGCCCTATCTCCTGCATTATACCATCCAACACCACTAACAACACCATATTCACTTACGGCATTTATAAAAAACTTTGTAGGAGCCTCAACATTGATGACTGAAAGCCTACCATCCTTATATTTTCCTTCCTTTGTTCCGGCCTCCAGAAAATAGAGATTCCCAGTTATACCATCATAGCGAACAGCTATAGGAAGATTTAAATCAGATAAAAGGATTTCATCAGATTTAGTAGTTAAATCTATTCGACCAATAACTCCGGAGTGTGCAATAATAGACGCATAATAAAGATACTTTTTACTAAATGATATGGATATCACAAATTTTTTCATAAAGATCTCTATACTTCCATCATTAATATCAAAACGGTTAATTGCGGAAAAATTTGAAAAGTATATATATGATTTATGCTTCGAAATACATTGAGTTCTACCTAATCCCTTCTTTAAAACTATGGGATTCAGATAGTTTCCAGCTGGAAGTAAATAGATACTATTGGCATCTGGTTTATCACTAGACCCGATGATCAAGATATTATCCTTTGAATCGATAAACATATCTGTTGAAGCAATCTCAATATCAAGTAAATGTGTCTCAGTGTTCGTTTTAGGATCCACAACACTTACACTTCCCCTCTCACCTGGTATACGTTGTCTCCAAGATGTTAAATAGATTTTACCATCACTCGCAACAACTACTGCATCAGAATTCCTTGGTCTGTGCACTAACACAGCTTTCTGGTGAGTAAGAACATTGTACTTGCAAAGGCAAATCTTCCCTCCATAACTAGTTAAACGGCCAGCGGTCTCTGTAAAAAATATTTCATTTCCTTTAATCCATAAACCTTTTGGATACTCGAGTCCCGTTAAAAGTACTGTAGCCTGGTATATAGATCTTCCAGAAAAATTATTTATGTAATTAAAGGGTGGTACTGTAGAGAAAAATATGGAGAAAAATGTTAACAATAGCCAAAATTTTTTAATATACATAATACATCAATAAAGTATTTCCCCATTTATATATAAGTATTTATTTTAGATGACAGAATTTAACGATTATCTCTGATAAATAAACGTATTTCTCTATATTTTAAGCTTATCTAACACTTTAATAAAACAATAAATACTCATTTATAACATCATCTTCTCAGTCTTTCTAACATTTATTTTAAATATATATAGTAATATTTGTACAGAGTTCTGTAAGCTTATTGTTGGTGGAATACATAACTCTTAGTATGGGAAAGGAAGGTTTAAATATTTCGGATGCTAATCCAATTTATGAAGATTGCGGAAAATTTGTGTTAAGTGAAATACCAAGCCCGCAAAATTAAAAATCAGGAGAAATGAAAATTATGCATAAGAAAAGTATTGGTCACTTAATTGGTCACATAGTATATCTTGCTTTATATGGAGTATTGATAATATCTAC
>CAZKAY010000116.1:0-2174 GCA_964550975.1 uncultured Thermoproteales archaeon
ATCCAGTTGGAGCTACAAGTATAATATTTTTATTGTCGTTAATATATTTTTTCATTGCCTCGTAGACTTCTCTCTGACCCTTCCTCCACTCAAAGCTCATTTCATCCACCTCTAAACATCCCAGATATTTTCTTTAGGTTCTGATAGTTTTCCTCTATCTCTATGACATTGATCTCCCCCTTACCGATATCTACTCTAGCAATGTATGGCTCGATGTGGTCTAGAAACAATGGATATCCATCAATAGTATATATGTGTCGAGGCCCACAGAGATCGACGGCAATCTCTATAATTCTATTATAGATTGTAAATTTAATGTAGGCGTGAATTCTCCTAGACCTCCGGTAAAGAACCTTCATTTCATAGCTCACCCGGTGTAACGTCTATGAGATAGATTTGAATCTTATAGTTCACCTGATATTTCTCTTTAATTTTCTTCACCCTTGCTCTCACAATGTATAAACGGTCTCTGAAAGAGAAGAATAGTGGAACTCTTCTCTCCCCCCTCTTATCATGATTTTCAATTATTAATGATAAAAAATCCATTTTCTCACCCCTTCCTTTTTATTGGGGAGGCTCTGTCAGGTCTAGGCCGTCCAGTAATCCACATAGTTTAAACTATATGGATTGCAGCTATCATTTATCTTCGAATTACCATCTCCCTCGCTAGCAATTATAGTATTTCATATATTATAATCGATAATTCTTACTGTATGAAGCCGTTCATCATCCCGCCTCCCCATCTTCCTCCTATCATTGTGAAGGGGAGACGGGATTCACGGTTCTAGAGCACAGCTTAACACTGGTTTCTCTGTTCGCTCCCGCCGCCTCATCCTCCCTCTGAAACCTTTTATTGATCATTGACGGACTTTAGGTCTCAGAGTTCATCATATATAATTATTATTTTAATTATTAATATAATTTTTGGTATCTGTCAACAGCTTCTCGACCTACTAGCTACATATTTAGCCAGAATACAGTCAAAATATATAGAATAATATAATTTTATCAGATATTTTGGTAGATAGATATGTGGATAATATTCTCCTAAATATGATGAATAATTTGCTCATTTTATACAACTAAACCTTGAAATAACCAGAATAAAATAACATATATATGCTATAAAGCAATTAGTTCTTTAACGAGCACGCTACTTTCAGGTGGTGTAGGGATTGAAGAGAGTATTTTATCTGGTTATCGACCAGCTTGCAGGACATTGGGAGGAGAGTGTAAAAATTGAGGGGACAGATCTACCTCCAGCAAATGTTAAAGGCTATCACGAGATGGGGCTTATCCCAAACTTCTCCTATCTCATAGAGAATGGGCTTTGGGTTAAAAGACCGTGGAATAGAGGAATATGTATAACCAGCGCTGCAATGATGTATCTGGCCACTGGACGCTACGCACCTCCACTATATAAAAGCTCTGAAAAATATTGGACTGAAAAATGGGGGAGACGTCTTACACCCTATATAAAAAGTTTTCTTACACCAACTTTAAGAGAAGGGGAATATATTCGGGAAGGGCTCTTCGAATACGCTGGGCTGAGAGGATTTAAGTGTGCCAGCTTTACATGCTGGCTTAGGAGGGGGGAATTCTATACTCCGAGCGGCGAGATGTATTGGCCTTACACAGACAGCATATTCAATACACCATCTGACATATATTTGTGGAGAAATTTTGTTAAACCCTACTTAATCAATAACCCGGACTTCAATTTGATTCACGTATACTTTCCAATGAATGATCTAGTGACCTTTTGCCCTTCATATCAAAGTGTGAACCCGCATCCTCTGTCCTCAAAGCATAGTTATATGTTGTTCTTAGATAAGCTTATAGGAGAGGTTGTCGATTTCCTTCAGGCTGAGAACCTGTGGGATGATACCTACTTTATAATTGCCTCAGACCATGGATATCATCTCGGATGCACCGTCGCCCATGAAATGGGGGTGGAGACAAATAATTGGTGTTGTGATCATCAACCACCCTGGGATTGCGAGGTATGGGATTTCGAAAACAATAGGTCTACTGGAATAGCTTCCTGTGGCCCCAGAAGAATAACATTCATCCTCTCAGGAGGAGGGTTGGAGGAGAAATATAGAGGAAAGTTCATAGATGAGGCGGAGATAATTGACGTTATCCCAACCATCGCTCAGATACTAGATATACCC
>CAZKAY010000116.1:2184-3309 GCA_964550975.1 uncultured Thermoproteales archaeon
CCCTATAAATGTGAGGGAAAAAGCATACTTAAACTAAAAAATAACAATCTTTAGGAGAAATTAATGAAGGATTAAAGAAATTTAAACAATTTCTACTTCATTGCCAATATTTTATGGCGGCTTTTCATACCCTAATCCTTTTCTTAACTGTTCTCATCATTTCAATTAAGCCTATTAAATCTAAGATTATGTGGTCTGGAGCGCATATCTCTAATATATTTAGACAAGCCTCCCATAAACTCCTCAAGCTACCTATTGATGAAACAGAAATCTAATTAAGGTTAAGCCTAATCAACCAGTCTGGAGAGACAAAGTCTAATTCTCTTACGAGTACTCATAGGCTTGACTTTAGGTCCCAGCCATCTAGAACATGAAATCCTAACTAATGAATCATTATAAACATACAGTTCATCCACACACTCCAACTTTATGAAATAATTTTGGCTATTGGGATGTTAATAGCATATTTTTCTCAATAGTTTTGATATTATTTTTGATGCCTCTCTTTTACTTGTGAATTCATCTATCCCTACATTTGTCCCAGTTTTTTTGGCTAAATAATATATGTATCTTCTCTGTCTATCTGAAATCAGATATTTCGAATAATGTTTTAAGAATTTTTCTTTATTCTCCCTACAATATTTTCTATACGCTTTCCTACTCAAACTATCTGCCTCCTCATTAAGTCTTCTAGGTATCCATCTAAATTCTATATGTCTAAATTTTTCGGCAAGTTTTACAGCCTCCCCATATAGTGGTAGAATTCTCGGAGACCTAACGGAATAGTATCCATTGAGCTGTCTAATGACTAGCTGGGAATCCCCCTTAACCCTAACCTTTCCATTATTAAAACCATTTTTTAAAAGCCATTTTAATGCCTCTATTAGCGCAGTATATTCTGCAACATTATTGGTAGCATTTCTATTAAAACCACATATAACTCCACATCCATCATAAACTTTCTTCCCATCAATATATATGATAAAGCCATATGTAGCGATACCGCCTGGATTTACTGGCTCACATAGTCCGTCAAAATATATCTCTATTCTCATAGCAATCATAATAGTATGCTATCATAATAATAAGAATTATCATCAATATAAAGATAATTGAAACATTTAT
>CAZKAY010000116.1:3319-4005 GCA_964550975.1 uncultured Thermoproteales archaeon
TGTTAACCTTCTCCATTATCTCTATTTCAGTCCCCATTCTACAACTCTTTTCAGATATTTTAGTTATATATTGTTTCAGTTTTTTAATCAAAAGATTCCTATGATATATTTCTATGCTAATAGTCTTGTTTTCAACCAATATATTATATTCCAATACCTTTTCTTCAAGAGGCTTTAATATAATGTTGCCTATAATTGTATCATTTCTACCGTAAAGGTTTTTGAATGCAATTTTGAGGGGATAGCTTACATTAAATATATTTCTAATATATAGTCTGCCAGTATTAAATGTCTTATTTGAGATGATTGTTTTATTTGCCTTAACATCTATACCCCTATATGTCTCAAATCTTATCTCAATTTTAGATCCATTCTGTGAAGATAGGATTAACAATATATTTCTACTAAAAATTCTTGAAAAAAGGTTTTTAAAATCTATACTCTCATCATCAATTATTCTGCCAAAAATATTGCCGTCTACATCGACTTTATAAATTGTAGTGGAATTCAATAAAACATATATTAAACCATATCTCTCCACAGAGAAGCTGTAACTACTATTTGATACAAATATTCTATAGATGGGAACATCGACAAAATATTCTGCGTCATCATATCTTTTAAAGTAATTAGCTTCGGCGAAATCTAAAAATATTTTATTAAATCTATCAATACCTCCAAATCCA
>CAZKAY010000117.1:0-4000 GCA_964550975.1 uncultured Thermoproteales archaeon
GTACCATATATTATAGAAGCGAACCCCCTCCAATAAATCTTAAGTTGACAGCACCAACAGAAAAATATAAAAACTTTTAAATTACTATTTGATTACATACTATTTTTTAGTCCCTACATATATGTTAGTTTAAACAGTGTCATTAAATAATCACAATTAGCTATCTAACCCCTATTACAACGTAATGCTCAAAGAAAATATAGATAAATTATTATGAACAAAATATTTATCTAAGAAAGAATATAATTTATCTGGGAAAAATATGAGTAAAGATGTCTTCGGTTCTTTAACTAGTACTGAGAAAAAAATTGTTAAGGAATATTTAAGATCGAGGGATATTTCTCCTAAAGAATTAGCTATAAGATTAAACGTATCGGTTAGAACAGTGTATAAAGCTCTATATAAGTATAGAAGAGAATTAAAGAGACTAGGTAAAATCGATGAGGCTGAGAAACTTAAGAGGAAAAGAGGAAGACGTCCACGAACAATATCAGTTACAAGCAAGAAAATAACTCCTCTGAATATAGATATAAATAGTATGGCCTCAAAGGCTATTTATGATGCCATTTATCAATATTTAATGAACATATTAAAAGAGGGAGTTTTTAGAACAGATATTAGAGAGGAGGAAATAAATTTATTAATAAAATCCATAAATGAATTAAAAAGAAGTATACTACTTTTAAATCAAAATATTCTCTATCTGATACAAAATATGGGTAAACAAAGTATTAAGAAGGAAAGTTTAGACAGAGTTGAGGAATTATCAAATGCTCCGTCTTTTCTGATAGATAACCCATGGATGGAAGTCTTAAAGGAGAGAGGATAATGAATTATGCATTATATCTTTATAAAATCCTTTACCGAAGGTATACGCTTAGGCAACCCCTTCTTTTCCCTTATTTTCATTATGAGATCAACTAGCATAGAATCTGGAACATATGCCCAATGACTAAACTGTGTACTCCAGAAGGCTTTTCCCATAGTGCTACTACGCATAGCATCTGCTAGATCAAATGTTTCACTTACAGGAATATATCCTTTTACAATCATGAGCATCCCGCTCTGCTCCATATTAATAATCTTACCTCTCCTCTTAGTCAATACATTTAGGGCTCCGCTTAGATATTCCTGCGGAACTTTAATATCAATCTTAAGAATGGGTTCAAGTAGTGTTGGTTTAGCTGATAGAAATGATGCAAATATAGCATCCTTTGTAGCTGGCATTATTTGTGCGGGCCCTCTATGCGCGGGGTCTTCATGTACCACCGCATCATGCAGAATGACTTTTACACCTCTAACTGGTTCTTGTGCTAGAGGACCAGCTTCTAAAGCCCATCTAAATCCCTGTATAATTGTATCTCTTATTTCTCTTAAATGTTGAATACCTTTAGTCCTATCGACCATTATATTTAGGTTATCATCTATAGCCCATATTCCTCTAGCTTCATCTGCATCCCATCCAATTTTTCTCAAAATTCTTGCCCTTTCTCTCCAATCCTGGCCATCATATACTTTTCCATTTAACATCAATTTAATTGTTTCTTCACTTAAGGGTTCTACACTAATATAAAGTCTATTATGTTTATTTGGACTTTTACCTTCAAATACATCGCTTTCTCGTCTAATAGTTTCTCTATACCTAACTATTGGTGGAGATGTAATTACTTCTATTCCACTTCTCTGATGTAAATCCCATAACGCGATTTCCAAATGTAATGTACCCATACCACTAATAAGATATTCTCCAGTTTCCTGATTTATATACACCTTTAATGTTGGGTCCTCTACAGCCATTTTTCTTAAAACTTCAACTAGTCTTGGTAAATCACTACTATTTTTAGGTTCAATAGCCATAGTTATAACTGGCTCGCTTATATAATGAAGCGTTTCAAACGGCACCATCTTATCTTTATAATTAATATCTACTACTGTTTCTCCAGCTCTGGCTTTATCTAAACCTAATAGTGCAACGATGTTTCCAGCAGTAATCTTATCTGCCACTTCTCTATATGGACCCATATAAAGTCCTACCTGAAGTATTTTTCCTTTATCACGGGCATTTAACAAATATACTTCCGTTCCAGGTTCAACTGTTCCGCTAAATACTCTACCAGTAGCGACTAACCCTGCATGAGGGTCGTCTATAACTTTGCTTATACATATAACAGTGGGGCCATTAGGATTACATTCTATCATAGCTCGTCCAAGTTCGCTATTAAGGTCTCCATGCCACAGTTTTGGTATTCTATACTTAGCTGCTTCACGCGGATTTGGAACATGTTCTACAACCATATCTAATAATGCGATATACAATGGAAATTCCTTCGCCAGGTCTTCTACATATCCACGATGATATGCATCAACAATATAGTCAAATTTCACTCCCTTTTCGATTGCAATAGGTATTGTTAAACCCCATTTATGTAAAGCGCTCCCAAATGCTACCATCCCTTTCCCAAATTCTACTTTCCATTTATCTTTAAATTCTGGTTCACAATATAATTCAATTAGCCTATTAAAGTCACGTACAATTTCAATGAATCTATCTTGTATTTGACGTGGAGTCAACTTTAATTCTCTAATAAGCCTATCAACTTTATTTATAAACAGAAGAGGTCTAACTCTCTCAGCCAGTCCTTGACTGGTAACTGTCTCAGTTTGTGTCATAACCCCTTCTACGGCATCTACTACTATCAATCCTCCATCCATCATTCTTAAACTTCTAGTGACATGTCCAGTGAAATCAACGTGACCAGGGGTGTCAACTAAATTTATAACATATGGTTTTCCTTTATATTCGTGATAAAGGCTTATATTTGCAGATTTTACTGTCATCTGTCTTAATTGTTCTATCTCAACATAGTCAAGCGCTAACGCCCGTCCAGCAGTTTTGGGACTTAGAAGTCCAGCTCCCATTAATAGGCTATCACTAGTAGTAGTTTTACCGTGATCGACATGAGCTAAGGTACCTATATTTCTAATCTGTTCAATGTTTTTCATTAACTTTAATATTTCACTAGTTTGCCTATATTTTACCATTCTTCTTCACCAGCAACAGTAACTTTAATATTAATGAGCTAAATATATATTTTATGATATGATGAGTCAGCTCGCAACGTATTAATGAAGAAAACCTCGATCACTGATCATTCAAAATATTGTAAAATACCTTTCTTTTCCTTTTTCAGTTTTATAATAACGATTTTCCCATTTGCTGGAAAGGCTACATTATAAATTTTTGTGCCATAAATCTCTGTATATGTTCTAGTACTTCTATGTGCATGTCCATGAATAACTACATCAGGCCTATATTTTTTAATAAGCTCTTCGAAACGATTTGAACCAAGCATAGGCCAAATAGATTTAGGTTCCCCAACTAAGTTTTTATATGTTATCGCATAATGTGACAGTAAAATCATTATATCACATTTATGCTTGAGTTCTTTAAGCAAAGTAGCTATTTTCTTAATTCTATTGGCATAAATCTTTCTAATATTTTTAATATTTTTGCTCTGCCACCAAGTAGGCTTATCTAGAGAACCTTTAGTACCTATAATACCTATACTTAAATCATTTATCTCCAAAATTATCTTATCATCATAAAGCCATACGATGTCCTCGTACTCCTTTACAAGTGTATCTAATAATGTATCATATTCATCGTTACCTAAAATACCTATAATTTTACCTGAATAATATTTTTTAACTAAAGATATGATGTCAGTATAATATTCTATTTTACCTCTTTCAATCATGTCGCCGGCGAAGAGAAACAATTTTTTATCCAAGAATTTTATCTTTTTTATCTCATCTGCAAATTTATCCAGATATAATGGTGCATGAACGTCGCTTGTAGCAACTATCTCTATACACTTTTCCATTGTATCATCTCTCATAAAAATATAGATATATTTCAATATATATCTTAACTTAGTAGGAAATAAGAGATGAGAGGATGAGAATTGGATATAAAATTGAAGAAATAGCTTCATATATA
>CAZKAY010000118.1:0-3930 GCA_964550975.1 uncultured Thermoproteales archaeon
TTATGGTCGAACAACACACCGGCAGTTATTTTAAAGAATAGAGGTAGTGGGAAAGCAATATATATAGGGACTCAACCATATCTTGCAAACTGTATTAAAGGAGAAGGAAGTTGGATCAAATTTTTTAAAATGATCATCAAACTAGATGAATTCATCTAAATGTAATACTTTTTATTCCAGGAGACCATTTAAAATGTTAGAGTAGGTTCGCCTATATTAATTCATGCCTCTAAAATTTAGAAGAAAGAAAACTTAGATTGCTGTAAGAATATGGCACATACTATGCAATGATGAGAAGTATATGGCTTAATCATCCTGCTCCCTGAAACTCAAATAAGAGTGAAACATATTAGTAGAGTAATTGCTATTTCTTAAAACTTATTACCTCTTTTGCATTAAAATAATGGTGAGTGCCAATTTATAAAGCTCTATTCTCATAGAGGAAATTAGATACCATACAAGAGTACTATTGAAGCATTATTAAGGAGGATGGATGAGGAGTTAAATACTGAGTATTATAGGACTTTTGAGAGATTTACAAGTATATTCTAAGTTTAGATCATATTTTGGATACAATTTTATACTGAATTGATTAGGATGAAATTTTCTTAAAATATGTGTAAGCATTAAATAATGATTTAAATGAACCTATAATTAAGGACTTTACAAACCTTATCTAACCTGTTGTTTAAACAAGTAAACTCATTTTAATAAGGAGAAAGGTCTCCTTCAAACATTTCCTCTAACACTCTTCCATCCATATATGAAGGCACTGGAATGTTCATTATATGCAGGATAGTAGGTGCAAGATCTATTATCCTCGCTCCACCTACCTTATATCTCTTCCTTATTCCAGGGCCCATAGCCATCAAAACTCCTTCCTTCCTATGCACACCCCAAGATTCTCTTCTTCCCTTACCCTCCTCATAGTGTATTATCTCACCTCCTCTTCCGAAACCGAACTTATAGCTATAGCGATAACCCTCCTTAAGCCTGAATATCACGTGGGGAATAAGATGAATATAGGGGCCGCTGAACTCCTCCTCTCTTCTTTTAACGTCTAGAAAAAGTTTTCCACCCTCTGGAGCCTTAATGCTTTCAAGCTGAGAGATTATGTAATCCTGAAGCTCCCTATATTCCTTTCCCGGCTTCACAGTTCCAAATGGCCTTTCTCCTTTAAGGTTTATGTCTATGCCTCCCTCTTCATGACATCCGGTCCCCCTGAAGTATGCCTTTGTCCTAGACCAATCTATCCATCTCGCCGACCATCTCTTCCATGTCTCCATTGTCAGCTCTTCTGCCCATTCCTTACCATATACCTCAATTCTTTCCTCGAGGGTTTTATCCTCCCCTTTCGCCTTAAGAAGCCCCATCTCGTATAGGATTTGATTTACGTTTACAGCTTTTCTAGCTGGAGGACCCATGCCATGATCGGACATAATCATCACAATCGTATCATTGTCTATCCATCTGAGTATTTTTCCAATCATTCTATCGATCTCCTCGTAACACTTCCTGATAGAATTACCGAACTTAACAGCGTCTTTAGAATAATAATATATGTGTCCAGGATCCATATATCCCCAGTAATAGTGACCTATCTCATCAGGACTTCTATAGACCATTACCATTAAGTCTGGCTTATACTTTTTCATAAGGTCTATAGCTACCTGTGTATGAATGTTCTCGGATGCAAGGAACTCCTTGAAGTAGGTCTCCCTATTAAAGGATCCTCTGGGTGGAACGTCGTAAAGATCCTTCCTGAAAAGAGGACCTATCTTATACCCATATTTCTGAATAAGTTCCTCCGAAAGCTCCTTAGGATAGGTGAAAATCTTCTCCCTAGGGGGAGTCATTAGTCCCGTTATCATGAAACCGTTAACTTCCTTGGGAGGATAAGTGCAGGGAACATTCATGACCCCAACTTTTCTTCCAGCCTCCCCCATTATCTCCCAAAAGGGCTTGCATTTTATGTTCTTCATTTCCTCTCTACTTTGCCAGAAACCGAAAACCCCATTCTTAGCGGAGGTTGTACCTGTAGCAAAACATGGCCAAGCTGGAATTGTTACAGATGGGAAGGTTGAAATCAGCTCACCGCTTGTTCCCTCATTCATTATCATCTTCATAGTGGGAAGTCTTCTCTCACCAACCCATTTTTCCACAAGTCTTGGATCAGCACCATCTAAACCTATAATCAATACCTTTTTTACCCTCATATACATACACTTTCAAATAAGTTTGTTTATGGATTATTACCATTATATTCGCTTTTTGTTAAGCTTTAGTTTGATAATTCGCTTTTTTAGGAATATTCTATGGTATCCATAGAAGACTTTTATCGCCACCACATTTTCTTATTATTTTAATAGCATTCCTTGTTTTCCCAGGCCAACTTCTATACTTTCCACGTATGCAATCCTCTAAATAATGCGTATCAGACCCTACTGTGAGCTTAACTTTTCCCTCAATCATTTTCCTTATGAAAATCTCATAACCTTTAGGTGGATTCGATGCTGTAGGTTCATTAATTTGTATAACCTTACCATAATGCACTACATTCTTCACAAATTCATCCATATATTCTTCTGGTACATTATCCATAGAATGGTGTTTACATAATCCAAAGCGAACACAATCGCCGAGACCATAATCTGTAGGATGAAGTATCATTTTAAAAAGTTTATTCTTTGCTATGTTCAAAAGCTTCTCCTGAACGTATTCTATAAATTTATCTCTACTCCTTGGAAGCTCCCTCCTTCTAATGTTGGGTAAAAACTCTCCCAGATGAGGAGCTGCAGAAAGAAAGTCTAACTTTTTGATGACATCCTTATGATCCTCCAAATTTACCGGACTATTAGCTTGCTCGTCAAGTATCTCTACTTCGGCAGATAGATATACTTTTATGCTCGAATCAATCTGCTCCAATAATTCTCTTTCCTTCAAAAATATATTAAGGTCTGTATTTTCTTTCCAATGATCTACAATACATACATACTTTAGTCCTCTTCTCTCACACTCTTTAACTAGATCGTATAGTGGTATGTTTTCATAAAGAGGATTTTCCATCGTATGTAGATGAAAATCTACTTTATCAAAATCAACATCTATAGATTTTTGATAGCTTAAGCTTTGCATAAATGCTAGATTAGATATGACTTATAAAAGCTTTGCTTTCGTTGAGAGTTTTTCATAATTTTGTATGTTCTTGAAAAGGATGGCCGGGTAAACAACCAAAAGTTTTCTTGCCTTTCTCATAACTCTATCACACTATTAAGATACCTTACAGAATAAGGGAGTATTCGGCTACAATTAACGTATGAAGATTCTTGAAACCATTCTTCTCGAAATGTTACATATATAATTTAATGCTTCGGATAGGTTGTCTATATCATTATACTCATAATAGAAAGCTGCAACAAATAATAGTTATTAAATCTATTTACAAATTTTTAGTAATTCTCTTTTCAATAATAATTCCAATTCGCAAGCTACATTTTCATTCCTACCTATCTATTATATTATCTCTCCGGCTTTTCTTCTAAAGAAAAGTATAGGATGCTTTTTCTAAAGACCACAGATATAGGCTATATGATCTTTTATAATGACCTGCTATAGCATGGTTCCTAATATCTTCAACTTCATCTACAATTAAGGATTCAAGACTAATTTTTCTTGCTTAAGAAAATGTTTCGATTTATTTTTATGGCAATCAGTTATCCCGAGAAAATCTAATATTGTATGGAAGATATCTCCAACACCTTATCCTTAAGCAACCTTTCTGAGGCTTAATCCCAAATATATGGCATGTTCAACTATTTTAATTGAGATTAACTTTTTCCCAAACTTTAGATGCATAAATTAATATAAACGAATTCTCCTAAACACTTTGGACGTTCTCCCATATAATATAATGATTGTAAAGTATTTAAG
>CAZKAY010000119.1:0-2431 GCA_964550975.1 uncultured Thermoproteales archaeon
ATTGTATTCCATCGCCCATTAGCAGGAATACTATATATAGGATATAGAACTACAAAGAAAGGTGCGGAGAGAAAGGGTAGCCCACTACTCTACAGTATTTCTGAAAAGCTGAGGACTGTATACTTCTTATCTACCCGAAGACCTTTAGACCTTCTTATTTTTTCAACTGTCATAGGTGCTAAAGCTATAAAAGATAGATTGAAGTCGATGGAGAGTTTTAGTCAACTAGCTAGATTTGAGAGGAAAATTATTGAGGAATTATCTAAGATGAAAGTAGATTTCGGATTAAAGTATAGGGCTTTAGAGAGATCCTATAAGGGATATGTATATAGTTTTCCATTTAAATTGAAGAGTTATAGTGAGTTTCTTAAAGTATATGATAAGTATGCGGGTATTTTGGATAGTTTTACTATACAGTTTTATGAGAAAGGAGCTGTAAATAAAGAATTGTTAAGCAAGGTTTTATCGGAGCTTAAAGACAGTATTTTAGGTGAACAGTTATCACGTTTCTTTAGAAACATCAATATAGTGTCTATGAGAAGTTATATTCTATTTAGAAGTGAACAATTAATTTTAGGTAATAGAGATGAGATATATCTCTATAAATTGTTGGATAGCTATCATAAGAGATATATTGAGGGATTTAGTAGAGGTGTAGGTTTAGCTGATAGGGATCTTAAGAAATATATAAGCAACATATTTTCTGGAAAAGATACAACCTATAGTCTAGGGGTATTGAAGGGATATTACCTTAAACTTTGTAGAGAAGAAGAGTATTTGAAGATTTTGGAGAAGGTTGAAGGCAGATACGATCTACTAAAATATCTTCCAATCCGGGAGACAAAGCCATATAGGTTTATCTCTATAACTCCTAAGACTACAGTTGCTATAGATGATGTTAAGGCTAAGATGTTTAAGAACTATATTTATTCAAGTAATTTCAAGGAATATCCTCTAGAATTTATGCTTACAGCCCTCAAAAAATACTATGAGGATAGAGGGCAATATGAAGAATTTGAAAAAATTTTGGAGACTATTGAAGGCAGATATGACCTGCTACAGTATATGCCTTGGGAAAGATATTCAAAGACTGTGGAAAAAGAGAGAATTCCTGAGGAGATTGAGGAATTTTTGGCTCCAGTCTTGGATGTAAGTGTTATTGTTGAGAATCTGAATAGGCTTAGAAATAATGTTCAGTATATGAAGAAGATTAACCACGAGGTTAATGCTATTATCGTAGAGATTGGTGGAGAAGATGTTAATCAAAGTCTTAATGAAGCTATCTTTACTCTTAGAAGGGGATATGGATCTGATTTATTGAGAAGAGAATATCTAGAGTATTTACAGGAATATCGTGATAAATGTATAGTATATAGGGATAAGCTTAGATTGGCTAGAGATGTATATAGGATGAAGTATGATGATTCTCTGAGACTCATACCTCCAGAATTTCGTAATGAATTTGTGGAGAAATATAAGCCAACGCTTTTGTTAATTGATAAGCTTATCGATGAATTAAATTATCGTATCGAATTTCTCACAAAGTTTCTGGAGGGTGGCCAGTATGTTGGATAAATATGGTATTATGATTTTGAGAGAATGGGAGATGGTATTAAAAACGAGGATTGATAATTGGGCTAGTCTAATAGAGAAATTGAAGTTTCTTTCAGAAGACTATGTAACTCTACATGAATATGGTTTGAAAATGCTTTGCAGAGATAGGAGTGTAATAAAGTTCTATAAAAAACACTATCTAAAGAAATATGGCAGAAATTATGAAAGAAATGCCAGAAAAGTTTTTAGAAAAATGCTTCACGATATGATTCTATATGTTGTATTTCACAACGAGATTAGAGCTCTTCAAGGAATAGAGGAAGACGAACCATATAATTTCATATCCATACTAGAGGAGATTGATGAGAAATATGGGATAATTACAAACATGAAGTATTGTATAGAATATTTTCGTAAAAACCATCAGCATATTAGAAATAGATTGCGAAAAAATAGTAAGAGGGAGATAGATGTATATTCCAGGCATTAAATGGATCCTATTTATATGGATTATCTTAATGATGTTTTTATTAGCACTATTATTCAGAAACATATACATAGTTTTACCGTTATTGTCAACTCTAGGCTTTTTCATAGGAATTCGATATGGTAGACAGATCTATTATACATCGATTCCTCTGCAAAATATTCTATCACTCCTAGATATCGATGAGGATGAGAAGGGAGATGACTACTATTTAGTAAGAAATGGAAAGAAGATCTATGTTACGACGTTTTTAGCAGTTAAGGAAACAGAATATATTGAATCAGAGCTAGGTATCGGCGACTTAGCGGAATACTTTATGAGATTTCTCCATAGTGGTTTAGATATTCTAATTATTATTAAAAATAATTATTATATTTTAAGGTTGACGGC
>CAZKAY010000119.1:2531-3738 GCA_964550975.1 uncultured Thermoproteales archaeon
GTTTAGATATTCTAATTATTATTAAAAATAATTATTATATTTTAAGGTTGACGGCTGAATATGCTAATATTAAGAGGGAGGAAGCTTTAAAACTATTTGCGAGTCAGGTAAAAGCCCTTAAAAACCAGTTATTACATAAGGGATATATTTCGAAAATTATAGCGGTGAATGATGTTGAAAAGGAGATTAATGTAAGATTGTTGGAGAAACCTCGTACTGTTAAGAGACCTTCACCTCTTATCCCCCTTTTAGTATTATTGTCAAATCTAGTGGGATTCGTAACCCCATACATTTTACCATTAACAGTGGCGTTGACAGTAAGTGTGTGGAAACATCATTTATCTTTGCTGAAATATAATAGAGTTTGGCTTAAATTCAAAGATACAGTTTTCTTTAATGCACGATTGCTTTCAGAGAAGTATCTTTCAAAGAGTGAGATAGGAAGTATTGCATTATCTTTGAGGAATATTAGTCTAGGTAATAGTATTATATTTATTCATTTAAAGCCATACGACATTTTGAAAATCTATCGATTGGAAAAAAGAAGCGAAGATATATTGGATAAGGAGAGTATTGCTAAAATCAGAGATGTACGGAGTGCAGCTAAAACCCTCATGCTTGTCGATAGGGTCCGAAAGGGGGAAATGCCGTTTTTGATTAGTATTTTTGCTTCCGGTGGAAAAAGTATTGGATTGACATTACAATTTTTGAGAAATATGGGTATAACTATGGTAAGATCGAGAAAGGACAAACTAATAGATATATATGGTAGGATTATAGGGGTTGAGAGAAAAAAGTTTCTGGAGATATATGAAGATTTTGAGGAGAAGATTAATTCATGGGGTATAGAGCAGTTTTTACGGACAAGCATTCAGTTAGCAGTGTTTAGTCCATTTAGTTTTATTACTCCTAGAACGACTAAAGGTATTTATCTAGGAATGTCAGCGACTGCAAAGCATGATAAGGTCTATTTGGAGCTTGATAGATTAGAGAACGTACACGGATTGCTTATAGGTCCCCCCGGAAGTGGAAAATCTACTACAGCTAGGACTATTATTTTGAGGGCTGAGAAAAAGTTTGTTCCAATAGTTATTGATCCGAGCGGAGAATACCGAAAATTCTTCAAGACGATAAGTGGAGTTATAGTGGATTTGATTGACTATCCATTTAATCCATTAAATATTGATTTAAATGAATTCTTTAAGGC
>CAZKAY010000120.1:0-278 GCA_964550975.1 uncultured Thermoproteales archaeon
GGAAGATAAGAGTGAAATGAAAAAGTTAAGCGAAATGTTAAGAAATGAAAATATCAATTCAATTATTCCAGAGCCCGGAAAAATTTATGAAGTAAAAATATAGTTATATAAAAGTATAAGGTGAAAACTAAATGTATGGTATAGGAATAGACATTGGTGCAACTAATTTACGCGTAGCTATCTCAGATGAAAATGGAAATATATCGATAAAGATCGCTGAGAATACTATTAGAACAGGTGTAGGTGAAGATGTTACCAAACAAATCATAAGAATGTGT
>CAZKAY010000120.1:288-3705 GCA_964550975.1 uncultured Thermoproteales archaeon
ACATTTTGGCGCTGGAAAAGATGTTGAGAATCTCGTATACATTACTCTTAGCACTGGTATAGGTGGCGGAGCATATGTAGATAATCATTTATTGATTGGAAAGGATGGAAATGCTGTTGAAATAGGACATATAGTTATAGATTTTGAGGAAAGACTTACATGTGGATGTGGAAAAAGGGGTCACTGGGAGGCATATTGTTCAGGAACAGGTATACCTAAACTTGTAAAAATGCTTTACCGTGAAAAACGTATAGATTTAGTTTTAAGCAGTATATGGGATGAAATTAAGGGAGATCTAGATAAAATTACATCTAAAATGATTTATGATCATGCAAAGAAGGGTGATGAAATAGCTCTAGAAATAACAGACTTTATAGGTAAGCTTAATGCTATTGGAATAGCAAGCGTAATAAATGTATATGACCCAGAAATAATAACTCTAGGAGGATCAATAGCATTAAAGAACCCCAAACTGGTTTTAGATCCGATAAACAAGTATATTGATAAATATATTATAAATAGGAAACCTAAAATAATTTTAACACCACTAGGAGAAGACGTAGTCTTATATGGAGCAATAGCTTTAGCTTTTGGAAAAGAGAAATCAGTTAAATATATTTATAATTCATGAGATATAATGTACGGGGATATATTTTGGAAAATATATCTGAAGATATTTTATGTAAACTGGAAGATTTTTTGAGGAAAAATATGGAAATAGGAAAAATATATTTTCCATATGAAATAAATATGCTAATTTCAAAATTTATAATTAAGGAAAAAATTTTAACTCTTTCCGAGATTTGGAAGAGAGAATGGATGATATTTAAGTTAAGGGAGATAATGGAAAAGAGAGGTACGCTTATACCTTACCATAATTATGGATTATGGGCCGGAGAAACATGTTATGAATTAGCTAGATAGTTTCATAAAAATAATTTGAGAATTTCCAAAATAAAATTTTAGATAAAATAGAATATAATAAAGTTTATGGTTTAAAGATATTTTCAACGCCATACACTTTTCAAGACCTCTTATAAAACTAAGAGATTTAGAAAATAACTGAATTCTTCAGAAGTATATATTAATTCGTTAAATAGTTTCATTTGGTTTCACTGGTTTCCTTATATATCTAATTTGCTAAAATATTCTAGGGATAATCATGAGGAAAGGACTTCTTAAAACGTTTTTCATAGTAATGCTGTTATCTAATATTTTCCTTGGATTCCAAGTTATTTACAGCAGTCAAGCAACGCCTGTGAAGGACAAGGGGTTATGGAACTTGATTTTGAACCTAAATAGGACTAGATCATTTATATATCTCTTAAATCAAAATATATACTATTATATGGAAAATATGGCGGAGAAAACTTTACTTCAAAATATCTCTATTATGCTTGAAATTGCATACAATTATACTTTTGAGGGAGACTTGTATTTAAACCTTACAATGGAACAATATAATTTGGGGAACTATAGTGCTGCAAAGGAATACGCTATTACGGCACTTCATTTCTATCATTCTGCAATAAAAAGCTATATGAAAATAAAGTCTCTACTAAACATGTCTTTAGAAATAATTATATGTGAAGAAAAGATTTTGAAAAATAGATGGGTTAAATACTATAATGTTACAGTTTATACAGGGCATGTAAATAAGAGTCCAGGATTATACACCGAATATCTGAGAATGCGATATAGATTAGACCAATATTCAATAATTTTAGAAAACATTGTTTCTAAAAATGAATCTATTGTAAGTGATCCACTATATATTAAGATAACTCAGTTGTTAAATAGCGCTACAGAGTTATATGAAATAGGGTTTAATGCTTTAAAGAATAACAATACCGAATATGCGGTAAATATATCTACCACATTACATAAGTTGCTTGCAGAAATTAATATAAACATTAGAAAACTTAGCTTAAACTTAACACTATATTATATTGAAGATTACATAAAAAAGAAATTTAATGCAACTGGTATGCCAGAATGGGTTAAAAATATGACAAAAAATATAAGGAGAAGGATTAGAAATGGTGAAATAAACAAGGCCTTCAAAGAACTTAAAGAACTTATGAAAGGAGCAAGCGATCATACTCATGAAAATAAACATAGGCAGGGTAAGCATGGTAATAGAAAGGGTCAGGAAAACTGTCCAAATGAGGAAAGAGGACGTAAAAATAGGCAGGGAAGTAATAAACAACCTGATCAAGGCAGACAGCATGATCAATATGATAATCAAAATTACGATAGCCATGATCAGGGCAATCAAAATGGAAACTGGAATAAGGATAGCAATAATCATAATAACGAGCATAAAAATAGTAATCATGGAAATAAAGGTTAAAATTTATTAAAAGGGTTCAATACATGAGAAAGTACATGCTAGTATTTTTTATACTCCTATCTATTTATTTTCCATCTCGTATTCTATCATATCCTCAAAAAAATTATATTTATATTAAGATATATGATGATGGAGTGGCTTTAGTAAACTATGTTATTCATCTAACAAACAACACGTTTAGTAATATAAATGTCTCTCTTATGGGTGTCCCTGAGACAGAGATAATTGTAGTCGATGAAAATAATATACCGCTTCCCTTTCAATTAAATAAAACGATTTTAACAATATTTTATACAACCGCATTTAAAATAAATATAAAATATTTTACTCAAACACTGACTTCAAAGATTAAGGGAGTATGGTATCTAAACTTTACTACAAATTTAAATACTACAATCGAGTTTCCGTCTAAATCCATTATAATAGATCTATCTACGATACCTATAGTAATCAATTTTAGCGAAAATCGTCCTATACTTACTTTTCCGCCCGGTAAACACTATATTAAGTATATTATTCCAATAATAGTTACAAATAATACTAAATCCACTCTCAATGCAAGCGAGAAAAATTATGATAAGAACAAAGAAAATTTGTCTTTAGATAAAAATAATGAAAATAATTTAATACAATACATAGCATACATAATTATACCTATTTTAATTATTTTAACCATAATTTTATTTGTCATAAAGAATAGAAAAAGGAGATCTATTTTAATAGAATTAAAGGAGGAAGAGTTACAGGTATTAAATATTATTAAAGAATTAGGGGGAGAATGCTATCAATATGAAATTGGTAGAAGAATCTTTTTACCTAAAACAACTTTATGGAGAATTATTAGAAGACTTGAAAGTATGGGATATATTGAAGTGATAAAGATTCGGGGGCAAAATTATATAAAAATAAAGAAACTATAGGTATTTATTTAGGAAATTTAGTATCTTATCTATCATATCTTGCATAGGTATTCCATGGCCAGCATTATATGTATATACTTCCTTATTTTTTGCATGTGAAGCTAATTGTAGGCCGGCTTCCAATGGAATTACATCATCCTTTTC
>CAZKAY010000121.1:0-3570 GCA_964550975.1 uncultured Thermoproteales archaeon
TTATAAGAGCTATGCTGATAGATAAAAATGAAAAAATAAGAAAAAAAGTTAACAAAAAAATATTTCCATCCACTCTCATTAAATATGTGGGGGAGAAATATATATTTACATCACCTTATTTAGCACTAAGATTTAATAAACTTTTAAAGAAAACTGGAATAGATATTAAATATATTGAATATTTACCAACAAATTCTAAAAAAGTAATAAAAAATATATTTTAAGAGGGGCTGTAGCCGTTCGCCAACACTCGCTTTCATTGTACGACGTAAATCGTCGTTCTCCACGAGCTCTCATACGAACGGCCTGTAAGCCCCTGTAGAAGATAGGGGCTGTCTCAGCACTAGAGTTTCCCAGGGCCTCTCGGACCCCAGTACTCCTCATAGCGTCTTCCGTTTTCACTTTCGGGTTCGGAATGAGACCGAGTGGAACCCGGAAGACTATGGCCGAGACAGCATTTTATAATTATTTCTTGGCGAGTAATAAATCTTTCTCCCATAGTAGTACTTCGGAAACTTTTTGTGGGGTGTTGCTCTCTATTATATTATGGAAAACATAAAAGCTTTTGGAAGAGCAGCACCATACTATATATTTCATAGAACTATTATAAAGGTAACGGATATCATTAGCAATATATTGCCTGAAAGCATTAGAGGATGGAAGGTTGGTAGAGAGCTTGCAAAATACTCATTAAGGCCAACATAACATGGGATATCCGGCGAGAATTGGAGAAAATGTGGGTATAGCGGACCAAGACAGCATAGGCTACCAGCTCAGAAAAATATCAATGGAAAACTGCCTAAAGCTCAACCAGATAATAGGCATGACAGCGCTAAAGCTAATAGACAGGTCTAAGAGCCATATAGCATTAATAGATACGACTGAAAGGGACTTCTATGGCAAATGTAATGCAGACGTATACTACTCCCCTACTAGGAATAGTATGTGCTTAGATACATGGTTTTAAGCATGATTGCACATAATAGGATTATACCTGTATCCATTAGACCCATTACTAGAGGAGTTTCCCCAGAGAATATTGTTGAAATCCTAGTTGAAGACGCATCCTTGCTTGGATTAGATATTAGGCTTGTAATGCTTGATAGAGGCTTCCATACAAATGCTGTTGTTAAAAGGCTTGTAGAGCTGAATACTCCATTTATAATTGGGGCTAAGAAGACTCCTAGGATTAAGCGAATATTGAAGGGGCTTAAACATGGTTTTCACATCATTCCATTTAATGTTGACGGTGTTAATGTAAGCCTTGTTGCTAGATGTGTTGACGGTGAATGGTATACATATCTCTGCTGGATGCTTAATCCACATGTGGCTTACTTCTATTATAAGCGTTGGGGCATTGAAAGCTGTATCAGGATGTTTAAGCTATTCCTCGCCAAGACTTGTGCTAGAAGCCATGTGTTACGACACCTTTTTCTCCTAATATCTGCATTGATTTATGTTATGTATTTACTGCTTCTGGCCTCAGGTGTTGTTGGAAGCTATGTGGATTTTATAGGAGTTTTAGCTCAGATATTTGCCGAACATTTCTACCAGTAATAAAAGCAAAAATAGCATAGCAAACCTATAAAACTAAGGAGGTGATGGAAATGTAAGTTTCCGAAGTACTACATAGAAAATATAGAGGCAAGTATTGCTTCCAAGCTACTCTATATTGATTATAAGCTTCTGATCATTTTAGAAATTTTGAAAAATTCTCCTAAATATTTATCTTATCTATATTTAAGTATCTTGAAAGTTGTCCTATATATCTTTTATATCTCTCGTCAGCTAATATTATCTTAGGTCTTTGCTTAGGGTCTCTCTTTGCCCTTCCGATACATTGTAATGTTGTTATTAGCATTGGTATCGCCGCCGCAAGACTCCAAGGATCATCAAATCCCATCCTACCATATATTTTTGACAGTCTTGAAATAACTTCTGGAGGCATAAAGGGGCATCCTAGCATTACAACGATATCCGCGGGGATGTCTACGCCCTCAGCGTATCTTCCGCGTGCTTTTAACATTATAATTCCTTGCCAATTCTTTGGTATTCTTGCAGGTTCGTATAAATCTGAAAGATTAATGAAGTATCGTATAACCCTTTCACTACCAAACATTAGTATTCTCTTATCCTTCGCCTTTAACTTCAAATTTATAATGAATTTTTTATATTCTTCAATCATTTTATAATCAAAGTCATAATACCTTGTAGTTAAGTCATCTATGATGATTGCATCTAATTTCTTCTTCACTGGAATATCTACATTGATTCTATGAAAACTTGGTGGTAAAAATTTATCCATATCTTTAAACCATGTACCAGTCATCAGTATAACTGGTTCCCCAAAAAATATTCTAGAAGCAATTATACCTATTATCTTATTGTTCTCAATATACTGTACATCACTATTTAATATCCTAATAAATTTCTTAAAATTTTTAACAGTATTCCCCTTAAAATTCTTTAGCTGAAAGATTATTTGCTTTAATCTTAATATGTCCATATCTCTTAAAAATTCATTCAAATATATGTTTCCGCTTCCTATCTCATCAATATACTGCTTCATCCTAACCACTTTTCTAACTAACTTATTATCATACATTTTTATCAACAGAATTGCATCATTTATACCTTCCACATTCATTTTAACCATTCTGGGCAGAAAAATATTATGGCACTCATCTATGACTACCGCTTTAAAAAATCTTCTTTTAGCTCTAAAGTAATTTTGTACTATAATATCCGCATCAATTAAATCCTCCAAATAATAGGGACAAAAGCCCTCCTTCTTCGACCCCTCAATCAAGGTTTTATAATGTGAGACATTTTTCGGCATCTTTATCCGAAATGTTTTTATAAAAAACTTACATTGAAATCTATGTAATCTACAGTAGTCTTCAGCTAACTCGCTATCGATCTCACCATTCAATATTAAAGGACATGTTTTTTTACGACCAGCAGAAATAAAGCAATCTAGACTAATTCTATGAGAATCTTCTAGAATCCTAAAGCCGATTTCAAGACTTCTAACGAGCCATAATGCAGGCAATCTTTTAAGATCCTTCAGGGCTTTTAAAACAACTAATGTCTTACCCCAACCAGTAGGTGCCGTAAATAATATATTGCAATCGATATATTTATAGAAGAATTTTAATACTTCACGTTGACTTTTTCTTAATATAAAGGATTGCATTATGCCATAAAATTAATTTTGCTACTTATGTTTAATACTATGATCCATTATATACTTACTCAACATTTTCTCTAAAATTATTATCCTATCAAATAGATCACTTATAGCTTTTTTATCAGCCTCTAAAGCCTTCTCAATTTCCTCTAATCTTCTATATAAAGGATCCGCATTTTTTGCTCTGCCTAGACTCCCCACTCCTCTATTACTGGAAAACTCCTCCAAATCTAAATGTGTCACATTTAGATTTAACTCATTTAGAATTTTTCTAATAACGGATTTATCATGAATATATTTTTCTAAAATATTGAAAAAGTTTTCAAATTTTATTTCTACCTCCAAGGTTGTCACCTATTTTTATTTTCAAAATTAATTTA
>CAZKAY010000122.1:0-3475 GCA_964550975.1 uncultured Thermoproteales archaeon
TTAGTAAGATAAAAATGTGATAAATATGAATTCTATACATTTTAAAGCTACTCTTATAAGCAAAAGTATAGTTACATCTCCATTAGGTGAGAAGCTCATAAAGTTGGAATTTGTAGAGGAACAACCGCTCCCGGGACCAATTGTTATGGGTGGTGAAACAGAAATGGCTAGAGAAATCGCTCCGATAATCTCTCAAGTAATGAAAACGCTGCCCATATTTGGAAATAAGAGAGTAAATATTCCTAGATTAACTTTATTTTTAACAGAAAATGAGTGGGAAAGCCTTGAAAGAAAGCCAGAAATAGGAGAAGAAATGAAGATAACTGTAAGTAAGGGAGGAGTAGAAATAAACTAAAATAAAAGAAAACATAATATTTTGCTTATACTATAGTAAAAATTTTAAGGGGATATCTTGGTATCTACCGCTTGGACTCTTTCTTCTTACTATTATCGGTAAGATCTTCATCTCCATTTCCATTTTAGCTATCTCAAGGGGACTATATGTCTTGATATTTTCTAGACTAATCAGTACTGGAGCACCTAGAGACAACTGTAATGCTCTTGAGCCAAGTATTCTAGCTCGTTCATATTTTGTTAATTTAGGCGGACCTATTTTTACCCGAAATTTTTTGGTTTTACCTTTAATAATACCCTCCTGGATATCCTCCACCTGGAGCCGGTCCTCCCTCTTTTCCTTTCTCTTTTGGCGGAGCAGCTGCTATGACATCATCTATTCTAAGTATCATTACTGCTGCTTCAGTAGCAGACTTTATAGTTTGCTTCTTTACTAATGAAGGTTCTAAAACTCCTTCCTTAAATAGATCAGATATTTTTCCTTTTAATACATTTACTCCGCTCCAGATCTCTCCTTTCTCATGTAAACTTCTTAATTCAACTAAAGCATCAATCGGTTCTAAACCAGCATTTTGAGCTAATATTGATGGAATAAATTCAACTGCTTCTGCATATTTTTCAACAGCCAACTGTTCTTTACTCCCAAGAGTTTTTGAATACTCCCTTAGCCTTCTTGAGATCTCTATTTCAATTGCTCCACCTCCAGCCACAACTTTAGGTTCATTTATAATATTTCTGATCACACATAATGCATCATGAATCGCTCTTTCAGCTTCATCTACTATATGTTCAGCTCCACCTCTAACTAAAATTGTGACTGCTTTTGGGTCTTTGCACCCTTCTATGAATACCATTTTTTCGTCTGCTACTTTTCTTTCCTCTACTAGTTCTGCTTCTCCAAGGTCTTTGGGAGCTAGGTCTTCGATACTTGTCACTATTCTTGCCCCAGTAGCTCTTGCAAGCTTCTCCATATCAGACTTCTTAACCCTCCTAACAGCCAAAATACCTTCCTTAGCAAGAAAATGCTGCGCAACATCATCAATACCCTTCTGAGCAATAACCACATTAGCACCAGTCCTCTTAATCTTCATAACCATATCACGAAGGAGTTCTGTTTCTTGATCTAAAAACGCTCTTAATTGCTCTGGATTTGTTACATTAATTTTAGCACTCCATTCCGGTTTCTCTATTTCTAGTGGGGTATTTAACAGAGCTATTTTAGCTTTTTCTACACGGCGTGGCATATCGGGATGAACCACTTCTTTATCCAGAACTATACCATTTATCAGTCTTGTTTCATCTATTGATTCACCGCGCTTTTTCTCAATCTTGATATTATCTATATCAAGCTTATATCCTGTATTAGTTTTTTCTACTACTTGTAATGCCGCATTAACAATAAGATTTGATAGAAATTCCTTATATTCAGATACTACCTTGCTAGCTAAAGCTGTTTCAGCTATTTTCTTTAAAGTATCTGTGTCAAGAGGATCAACTCTTTGTCCTACTTCGTCTATAACTTTTAACGCATATTCGGCAGCTTTTTCATATCCCTCTATAATTACAGTTGGATGAAGATTTTCATCTAACAATTCCTCAGCATTTTTTAGTAATTCGCCTGCTAAGACTACTACGGTCGTAGTTCCATCACCCACTTCATCATCTTGAGCTTTAGCTACTTCTACTAAAGTTTTTGCGGCAGGATGCTGAACATCCATTTCCTTTAATATACTTGCACCATCTCCAGTAATAGTTGCATTACCGAAGGAATCCACAAGTAATTTATCCATACCTCTTGGGCCAAGAGATGTAGCTAAGGTTTCAGCGATAATTCTAGCAGCCATTATATTTGATCTACGCGCATCTTTCCCAGTAGTTCTAGTTGTACCCTCTTTTAATACCAAAACAGGAATAGCCTGTTGAGTGGAGGCAGACATACTATTCACCTAAGATAAATTATAACGAAAAAACCAAGTATGCACTTCTATATATTTTTTTCTCTAATTTTGAGTGCGTTTCATAATTAATGGTGTTTTCTTTTGGAATCGGCTTGGGGCTGTACACTGGGTAACTCTGAAAGCGCTAGCCCCAAAGCCTCATCTCCTTTCTAAATCCTTAGCATTGTTCGAAGTAGCTCTAAAACATTAGCCCAAGCCTCATCTGGCCTCTTTAATCTAGCGCTAAAGCTATCTTAGACGGCTTTGTCCAGCCTCGTATGCCCCACCTAGCTTACATTTACCTCACTATGACCATAGCTAAGGCCAAGTAGAGCATATGAGCATGGCAACTCCCAATCCTAGTATAGAAAAATCTTCACCTAGCCGCATATTTAAGTAGAAAACAGCCTCTCTCACCCTCCTTTCTACGCCTATAAAGTGCTCTGCCAGCCTCATATAATATCTCCAGCTTCCTAGCCCAATTCCTACGTCTACCACCTCTAGGAGGTTTACGGGGCCTAGCCAGCAAAGCAAATCTCTCCTAGCTGAAGCCTTAAACAAGTTAACGCCGAAATAAGCTGCCTCAGCCACCAGTATCCCCCTAAGTCTCCTTAATAGCCTCCTCAAGCCTTTAGCGTCAGAAAGATTAGGCTCTGTTACCTCAACAGTCAATACCTATTCTTCTCAAGGCTGTAAACCATATGTGGCTTAAATCTCCTTCTCCAGCTCCTAATGCCAGTGCTATCCACTACAGCTGGATCTATGGAGCCTTGTAGCTCTACTAGATCCTGCTCAGCCCATTTCGCCAGCCTAAGCCAAGCCCTATATATCGTAGCCTTGCTCGGCTTTATATCAACTATGTAGGGAGCTAGGGCTACTAGCTTATCGAAACTAACATTCAAGTAAGCTTTTAGAATATATAGAGCTGCCAACTTCCACTCCTGATACTTTGGAGGCCTGCCACGTTCTCCGCCTCTACGTTTTGGAGCGTATTCCCTAGCATATTGAACGATAGCTTTAATTGGGTTTGAGTTATCTATTATATTGTGGCTGGGTGTTAGATGTATAATTGGCTATAAGGCTTTAAGCCTTATAATCATTTCCAGCCACCACTTACTTAATACCAAGACTACAGAATTATGAAACACGCTCTCTAATTTTAAGATCAGTTTAACAGTTTTATA
>CAZKAY010000123.1:0-3401 GCA_964550975.1 uncultured Thermoproteales archaeon
CTTAGAAAAGAAGTCCAGGAAAAGATCTATCAAATTCCTTGATTTGATTTTTCGTTCCTCAGAAACAGCAGTTGATTCTATATTAACAAACCCAAGAGGTGGATCGCAGAGGTACTGTTTATTACATTTAAGAGTGCCTCTTTCCACACAAACACCAGATCCTCGACATCCAAGAGGTAAACGAGGGTCTTTGTCGCAGCACCAATTTGGTTCACATTGTTGATTATTTGAACAGGAGGGTAAAGGTTTGCAAGTATAAGTGTAACTTCCTTCTTTTCTGGGGTAGCTTCCAGAAGGTGAATCACAAACTAGCTTTGTATGCGTATTCGGATCGTATCCAGAACAGTCATCATCATTTCTACACTCAACACACTTATTATTCACACAATAAGGTCTGTCGGATGGACAGTCAGCATTTGTACAGCATTCATAACCGCTTCCGCTTCTCCATTTACCATCGCAACATATACCACTACCAACTCGCACTGTAATCTTAAATCATCATCATCAGTTTCCATCTTTACCCAATCATTACCATCGCATATGTAATTACTTCCACCACAAGATTTTTCATCACACTTGGAATCTGAATCGCACCATACTCCGTAGTAAACACATCCCTTTTCGATTTTACAATCCGCACAACTAAAGCCCGGTGTGTCCGCTATGCATTCTCCATTTATCCAGAGGACGCCTGGTTCGTCACATAGATCCTTACTATAATCCCTAGAACTATAACTACAATCACTATAACAAAGGTTTGCTACTGAACCTTCACACCATCCAGTTTCCGGTGCTTTCTCGTCGCATTTGTTTGCTGCACCGCACGCAGATTCGCATTTAACGTTATGATCTTCATAACCACATGCATGCGCTTCGACTTGCTTTTTCCCACTACACTTTACACATTTCCCTTCGCTTGCATCCCACTTGCCTTCAAATTCACCGTCGCAAAGAGGATTCCATCTTAATTTACAAATGTCTTTATTACTACAACTTTTTTTCCATTTGGCTTCTTTTACATAACATTGACAAGTTTTTCCATATATACTACCCGTACATTGGACAGAGTTAGCATCATATACATCATATAATTGACCCGCTGCACAACCCAAATCACAACCACCAAGATCCCACATCCAATCATACACAACTACAGGCTCACTAACACAATCAATCCCCGAAGTACAGTTTATACCAGATAAACATCTGTTGTAAAACGTTCCTTGAGAAAGATGACAACTCTCACTTATACTAACAGACAACACAAGAAATGCTATTGCTAAATTTACAAGAAGTTCTAGTAGCTTCTTATGAACCATTTTAACACCCTTTTTAAACCCCTTCCATCTTTTCCACTACAGTATAAGACTTGATTGTCCTTTATCAAAAATATTCCATAATGGGTTGTATTAAGACTGCTACTATAGATAAAGTATGCGTCTATACCATCGATGGTAGTAGTTTTCATACTTTCAACGATACTTTTAAAAATTTGTGTAATGTTATTCAAATACTGTTCTGCATGTATTGGACTAGAGAAAGTTAATTCCTGTAGGGAGTACCAACTCTCCTTTTTACGGAGATATGTTCCACGAACGTATTTTATCGTATACACTAACTCTGGTGGTTTAGTCATAAACATTACAGGCCGAATTTCTTCAACTGAAATTTTTCGTAAGGGAGAAAGAAAAGTAAAATCCAAGTACCAAACACCACAAGTCCTACGATCGAAAGTAAAGATAGAATGTTCCTTTTTCTCATCTTCCTCACGAATATCTAAATATTTTTATGAGCAACGCCTCAAATAAAAGTATTTTTCTAAGCTATTTGTTATCTAGTTGAAAATAAACTAGTTTATTTCAATTTCTTTATCAAGAGTAGTGTTAATTTATTATTTAAGAAGTAACACTAAATAATAGCAACCTATTCTCCATTCTCTTACTTTTCTATAGTCCTTCCTAAAATAAGGTAAAAAGACAGTAGAACTGAAAATTAGTTTTGGTTTCTTTTTCTTGACTGTTTGTATAACCTTCTCAACTTCCATCTACGGATAAAGAACTTACTGATGAAGTTATAAGGATAGTTAGTCATAGGCTACAAATCATAGGAAAAAGATCTTAGATCTTTCACTAACAAGAGATTATATGAATAAGTTAAATATCCATACATGTGAAACCTAAAGTCTTTTCCTTATATAATATTTTATTTTACTTTTAATAGATAAGTATGGATTTTAACCTAAATGAAGCTGGTATCGAAACCTCCTTCAGGATGTAACGATTAATTTCTCTCCATTATTCATGGCTGGGTTTACTTGATTATTTATAGGTTAGATTTATACGTATATATGTAGTTATAGGTAATGATGGTGTTATGGGTAGGTATTTGACTGTGGATCGGATTGAGTTTGCGGTTACATATTTATGTAATTCTAGGTGTAGGCATTGTTATTCTATTTGTAGGAGGGATTTATTTCCTCCATGTATTGATAGGTCGTTGGCTTTGGAGATTGTTGGTAGGGTTGGGGAGAGGTATAGGCCTGAGTCGATAATGACTTTCGGTGGGGAGCCTATGTTGTTTCCAGATATAGTGTATGCTATTCATAGAAAGGCTATGGAGGTAGGGATTCCTATAAGAGAAGTGATTACAAATGGTTATTGGTCAAATAGTTTTGAAGAGATTGGGAAAATGGCTGGAAGACTAGTGGAATCGGGTGTTAATAATGTTTTTATTTCTGTTGATGTTTTTCATCAGGAATATATTCCACTAAATATTGTTAGGAGGACTGCTGAGGCATGTTTAAATGCTGGTATTGAGAATGTTTCATGGGCTCCTTGTTGGGTTGTTTCAGAGGAGGATGATAATTGGTTTAATCATAGGACTAGGATGATTTTGGAGGAGCTTGAAGATATACCTGTAAAAGATATAAGTGGCAATGTGTTGGAGCCGGAGGGATTGGCTTTGGTTAATTTAAGGGATTTTCTACCTCCGAGGAGAAAGATACCTGAGGGGAGGTGTGGTGAGATACCTTATACCGATCCTCTTGATTCTGTGAAAAGTATATGTGTGGAGCCTGATGGGAAGATTGCCGTATGTAAAGATTTTTATATTGGAAATGCAGCAGAGACCGACATTATAGAGCTTATAGAAAACTATAATCCGTTTAAGATTCCTGAGATGAGAGCGATAATTGAGAATGGTATGAAGGGATTGGTAGAATGGGCGAGGTCAAAAGGCGTTGAACCAGATCCAAAGAGATATTACTCTATTTGCCAGATGTGCATTGATATTCGAAGTAGAGTAGATACTTTACAGAGAAACAAACATTTTAAAGAAAAGTGAGATTCATACTATAGAACTATTCTACCCTTGTTTCTTAATTTTATTTCTATGAGAAT
>CAZKAY010000124.1:0-1487 GCA_964550975.1 uncultured Thermoproteales archaeon
GAATAAAGATATATGCGGCCGCCGGGATTTGAACCCGGGTCATCGGCGTGGCAGGCCGGCGTCCTAGTCCAAGCTAGACTACGGCCGCTATCAGAATAATTATATTACCATGACTTTATAACTTTTTTTATTCTTTTCTCAGGCTTTCCTACTAAAAGATTTCCATCTACTATTACTTTTTTACCATCTGGTAGATAAAATAGAAAATTACATATATTCTTTGGTATATGTTTTATCTTCCCGTTTTTTCTAATAATTATCATTTTAGAGGTTTCCCATATAATTTCTCCATTTAATCCCTTTAAATATCTATTTTTACTTTCGACTATTTCTACTTTTAACCCGATAAGCTCATGTTTAAGTATATTTCTAGGAGTTATCTTCATGATATCATCTTTTCTTTTTTTATAGTTAATAGTCTAGCTATAGTTCTTCTAATTTCTCTTATTCTCGCTGGGTTCTCTAACGTACCTCCAGAGACGGATAAAGTTTTTAATCTGATTAGCTCGCTTCTTAATTCACTTATTCTCTTATCGATTTCGTTTATGGACATTTTTCTAATTTCACTTTTTCTTAGAATAGGCATATTATACACCAGTGTTTTCTTTTAAAGTAAATTCATCTGGTCTCTTTAAAGGAGGCATAATTCTAACTTTAATTCCATACATACCTGGTTTTAATAGAACATCGACGCTCGCTTCATCTACTAACTTGTCGCCGGGCTCACCAGACTTTATTACAACACCTGAACGAAATTTTTCAAATCTAGCTCGTCCACTTGTACCAAGCTTTCCACTAATAATTATCTCAGCTCCTCTAGCCCCTGCAGCCATTATTCTTCTAAGAGCTATGAACGCAGCTCTGCGAAACCTTACACCTCTAACTATTGCTCTTGCTATTCTATATGCCATTATTTTTGCATTTAAATCGGGATTTTGAATTGGTACTACATCTATCTGTGGATTTTCAAGTCCAAATTTCTGTTCTAATATTCTCGCAATTTCCTTAATTGTCATCCCTTTTCTTCCAATAACCATCGCAGGACGATCCGAGTATATTATTATCCTCATACCTATAGGGGTCTTTAAGATCTCAGCCCCTATATATCCAGCTCTACTCAAATATCTTTGCAGGTAGCTATCAACTTTCATATATATTTTTCTCTCAGCTATAAATTGTTTCTCGATATCCAATTGTTCATCCACCCTTACTACTTAAACAATAACTTATTTTTATTCTTTTCCACTAATTTTTGATAAATTAATGTATTTTATCCTTGTTTTCTAAAATATAAATATATTGATCTCTTTCATATCAATATTTAATAAGCTAAAATAAGCTTATACTAAGTCTTAGCTGTTCCTAAAGTTTTATATAATTCTTCTTTTTAATCTCTATTATTAAAATTAAATTATATCTCAGTAATAAGTGAGAAAAGATGTCACGCTGGAGTTTTTCAAATAAAAATTTAGATCCAGCTAAAACAG
>CAZKAY010000124.1:1587-3396 GCA_964550975.1 uncultured Thermoproteales archaeon
GAAAAGATGTCACGCTGGAGTTTTTCAAATAAAAATTTAGATCCAGCTAAAACAGCCATAGCCTCGGGGAGGGATCTAAGAATATCTTACAAGCATGCCGTAGAGATATGTTCAAGTATACGTAATCTTTCATTAAAGAGAGCAAAAAACATTTTAAACGAGGTAATCGAAAAACGACGACCAATACCATTTAGAAGATATAATGGGAAGGTGGGTCATAGGAGAGGATTAGAAAAGTGGTATGCGGGAAGATATCCCATTAAAGCTGCTAAAGCCATTCTAAAAATTTTAAATGAAGCGGAGGCAAATGCGGAATATAAGGGATTAGATGTAGATAATCTATGGATAGTTCATGCAGCAGCACATAAGGGTATGAAAATTAGAAAATATATTCAAAGAGCATTCGGAAGGTCTACACCCTATTTCCAGCAACTTGTACATGTAGAAATAGGTTTAGAGGAAAAAAGATAATTATAAATTTTATACCCTATTTTCTCAAAATATTTAAATAGAGAAAGCAAATATAATAACTTAATAATGAGGCCGGGGTAGCTCAGCCAGGTGGAGCATCCGGCTGTTAACCGGATGGTCGAGGGTTCAAATCCCTCCCCCGGCGTATGCCCCGGTAGCTCAGGCTGGTTAGAGCATCTGCTTGGTAAGCAGAAGGTCGCGGGTTCAAGTCCCGCCCGGGGCTCCACTTTTATTGGAATTCTTTTTTAACTTTTATAGCGTCTTTTAGCGCATTTTCGCAAACTTTTGATGAATTTAAACAAAATTCTCTAGCCTCTTTAACTATTTCAGGATCCAGATAAAGTACTGCATTTTTCTACCCTTTCTTAAAGAGATCCCTTGATTCAAGGGGGAATCAATATTTAAGAATTTCACAACAAATCCTGTGGTTTGAAAATGGAGAATAGAATGAGAATAGTTATATATATTTCTGGGTAAAAAATATGAGAGAAGGAAATGGTTTCGAAGCTAGGAGAGAAAAAAGAGAACTTATAATTGTTGTAAAACCATTAAAAATTTGAAAGAGATATGGTAGGCGAACATGAAGAAAAATAGAATCCTAATTGCAATTGGGATTTTGGGGATATTTCTTTTCTCTGCTTTTCTTTTCACTTTAAAATTTCAAAAAAATTCTGAAAAAGAAGTAATTTGTGCAAATGGAACTATAAAGTACATTCATTTAGAGGGAGGATTCTATGGAATTGAAACTGAGAAAGGTGAGAAATATCTACCTTTGAATTTGCCTGATGAGTTTAAAAGGAATGGTCTAAGAATTTGGTTTAAAGCAAAGCCAAGAAAGGTAGCTACAATTCATATGTGGGGAAAACCAATTGAGATTTTGGAGATTAAAAAATTAGAAGAATCAAAAAATGTTTCTCAAATTAAGAATGTTAAAGTGGCAGTTTGGTATCAAACCATAACAGATTATAAAGCCTTTAACAGAACCTTAGATGATGTTATCACTCATCTAAAAGAAACAAATACAGATTTCATTTTTAGAGCATTCTGGAAATATAAGGTTATTCCCGAAACTTGCTCCGAACTACCTTTAAATCAAAGAAAGATATGTGAAAAAGCAGGATATAGCTATGAAAACTTTGAAAAATCGATAAATGAGATCAAAAAAGAAATTCCTTCTATTATAATTTCTGCTGGAATTCCTACAGAAAGAATTGATGTGAATGAATATAATCCAATAACAGGCAAGAAATATACAAAAAATGAACTCTGGGAAATGGCTTTAGACCCAGCAAAATGGAATATTGTAAATCCAAAAACTGGAAAACCATTAACCAAAGA
>CAZKAY010000125.1:0-3363 GCA_964550975.1 uncultured Thermoproteales archaeon
AAAATATAGAGGATGCATTAGATAAAGCATATAATGTTGTAGGTAAAAAATATCCAAGAATAATTATTATACCTGAAGGTCCATATACTATACCGTATCTTAAACCATAGATATTTTCTCCAAAAACAGTTTCATGTTTGTGAAATCTAGTGTAAGAGAATAATTTCTGAAAAATTGATGTGAAACTATACCTCCGATACGAAAGCCAAACATATTTTCTATTGGAAAAACATTCATGCACATTCCAAATATATTTTGTTCCTCAAAGCCTCCTAAAGCCAATCTATTCACTATAAATGGAATAATTCTATTCTCTTCATAATCTAGCAGGCTAATACCAACTTCCTTTATAGTTGACTTAGAACATACAAATCCTCCTCCAGCAAGTCCGGTATCTACACATAGGAGATACGGCTTTCCATTCACCTTTCCCCAGGCAATGATAAAATGATCCCCAGCCATCCAAAACGGAACTCCATCATATTTTTCAATAAAATTTTCCTTCCTTTGCAGAATTAGTCTTCCATTAAGATAATCTATCGTTGAAGTAAAATGGTAGAGAAACATTGTTCCAATAACTCCATCTACACGTATATCTCTAAAAATAGGCTTAAAATATTGACGTACATTATCAATTTGTATTGGAATATTTTCTATAGTAATATCATTAAGCATAAGTGAATTCATATAACCATATTTTCGGTCCTCATCCTTAGATTTAAAGATTGTGACATCCACCTCTTCTGCAAACTTTTGGTCGAGAACTGTTTCACCTGCACCCGTATCTATAAGAAAATTTGCTTCTCTATTTTCATTAACCTTTACATGAACTAAAGGTAGCGGATCTATTGTAATAAAATCTATATATACCTTCTCAAAACCATTTTCTATTCTATAAGGACTGGGTATTTTTTCTAGTTTTTCTGCAAAGTTTTCTTCACCAATTTCATGGAATATTATTGCTGCTTCTTGAAATCTATCTTGACGGTAAAATGTATATCCCAATAAAATTTTTGGTGAAATCATATCTGGTTTTAAACGAATCGAATTTTTTAGAAAAAATTTAGCTTTATTTAGATTGTTGGATAGAAATTCTATGTATCCAAGATAAAAGTTTGCATCAAAGTTTTCTGGGTCATTCGACAGTATCTTTAAATAAAATTTCTTAGCTTCATTAAATCTCCCATTTATAAATAAGTTCTCTGCATCTTTTTCACTATACATTTAAGATCAAGATAAATTATACTTTAATTTACTTAAATCTAATCCTATTTTTGAAATGTATTATATGAATATTAATATATTTATACCTGATATTACCATTACTTATCTTGATGAAAATGTCTGGGAAAGATGTTAGAGGAATAGTTAGGATAAAGCCAATATATATTGGTTTATATCACTATAGATACGTCTATGGAAGCGTTTGTTCACCAGATGTTTCCGGAACACCTCCTATAGTGAAACCCAGTAGAGAAGACTTGGAAAAGAGAGCTTTAAAAATGGTAGAGAATTTTAAAAGAAAATTAAATTTAGACTTTGTCGAGATAGATAAACCATATATAATTAGTGAACAAAAAGATATTAGATTACTTCCAAAATATATAGACTATGATATTGATGCATTTTTAGTAGGTTCTATTGGAGCTACTCCATTAGAGAAGTTTACCTTAAAGAGATACGGTATCCCATTTATATCGAGCACGCCTGACGAAGATTTGCTACGAGCATTAAGAATTAAGAAATATTTGAGAGAAAGTAGAGTTCTGTATATAGGTGAAATACCATCTTTTTCTGCGCCTCAGGGCCCGTGGAATTTCTTTGAGATAGAGAGAAAGCTTGGTGTTAGGTTTAGGCACATCGAAACAAACGAGTTTTATAGAATATTTGATAGCATACCTAAAGATATTGTTAGAAGAGAGTATGAAGAATGGAGAAAAAACTTTTTAAAAATTATTGAACCGAGCGAGGAAGATTTATTGAATATTACTAGAATATATCTTACATTAAAGTATTTGGCTAGGAGAGAAGATGCCAATGCTATTACAATAAATTGTGGAAGATTTACTGAGGAAAGACCTATTGTACCATGTTTGGCATTTGCTAGACTTATAGATGAAGGAATTATATGTGGATGTGAAGGCGATATTACTGCAATACTTTCCTCCCTAATACTGCATGCAATAAATAATCAACCAACACTTATGGGAAACTTTGGATACATGCCTGGAAAATTTGAAGCGAAGGAAAACGAAGTTACAATTGAACATGATGTTTTACCAGCATCTATGACTGAAAATGGATTGGTTATTAGAGATTATCATGGAAGAAGATATGGTGTTACCGGTTATGGAGATATAAAGAAAATGCCTGTAACACTTTTAAATCTAAATAACTCTTTAGATGAAATGTCGATATTCGAGGGATATACGAAATATAGTGTTGATGGAGTGCATTGTAGAGTTATAATCCATATAGATATAAATGGAGATATAAAAAAGATTCCCAAAATACTTGTAGGCTCACAGCATATTTCGATGACATATGGGCATTGGCTTAAACCATTAAAAACTTTTGGAAAAATTATGGGAATAAAGGTATATACTTTAAATTAGTATATTGTTAATGGTTCTGGAAACCTCGGTTTAAATAGTTTTTTATTAACTCTCTCTCCTGATGGAAGTATTTCTTCAATCCTATAATTTCTATTTCCAAGCAAATATTTTTCACCATAGTATATTTGTAGATATGGATCCTTCCATGGACCATATATTCTTGCAAAAGGGTGGAGTCTTTCATCATTTATAACTTCAAAATTTTTAGATATATTTTTCTCAATTAACTTTAGATTTCTAGTTAAATCCAAAGTAGCTTTATCCAATGCAAGTATATCTGTTGAACCAAGTATTCCTAGATCTGGCAGAATGTTTCCAGTTATAGACCCCCAGTATCTACAGTCCTCAGTCATATTTAAAGCTATATTTATGAAAAATCTATTAGGTTCATCATATTGCCCTAATACATATTTTGCGGCCATAGCCATTGCCTCGAAAAAGGATTCAAAATTTCTACGATTAATGTTTAGACAATCATTTTTATCAACAATTTTACAACGCATACATTGATTGCAAAATCTAAAATCTATTCTAAGCTCATCGTCAACAATATTTATAGCATTATATGGACAAATATTTTTCATGTCCTTTATATTACGGCATTTTTCTCTTACAAAATATTTATCCCATTCCATTGTCTTATAAATCATATACCTAGTTCTAGCTGTATAGCATCTTAAACCAATATTTTCTATCGATCCTGCAAACCCAGCAGTATTATGCCCCTCAATATGTGATATTGCAAGTA
>CAZKAY010000126.1:0-3208 GCA_964550975.1 uncultured Thermoproteales archaeon
CCTGTTCCTCAAAGAGTATATGAGCTTGCCGCTAAAGGCGAGTTACCAAATATTTTGAAATTAATTAGAAATGGAGTGTATTGTGAAAATTGTCTAGTACCTTATCCAACCATAACTCCTCCAAACTGGACTACAATTGTGACTGGTGCATGGCCTGGAACACATGGTATAACCGATTTCCATCTCCATAAGCCAGGTATGCCTTTGAATCAAACATATCAGGCCTTTGATTCAAGAGACTGTTTATCAGAATATATTTGGGAAACTGCTGAGAAAGTTGGTAGAAAAAGTATTATATTAAATTGGCCGTCTTCATGGCCGCCTAGGATAAAGGAGGGATATCATATAGGTGGAGCTGGATTAGCTTTAAATGAATGGAGGATGGCTACACCTGGTTATGGTATCCATGTTTGTCTAGCGAATGGTCAAATATATTCTACCGAAATAGACCCACTATTTTCCCCGATAGAGTTTGAGGAAAATATTGATTGGTGTAGTAAATATGGATGTAGAAGGGTTGCTAGAATAGATTTAAAATATAGTGGATCAAAATATGAAATTAAAAGTCCTAAATCATTATATCTAGGTATAAGAGGAAAGCATATTTATTTATTCGATGAGAATAGAGAAAAATTGCTTGCAGAGATCGATGAGGGAGGATGGACGAATAATATTCTAATGGATTTTGATACATCAGATGGATTAAGAAAGGGTGGATTTAGGATAAAGGCATTAAAGGTTTCGGAGGATTCCTTAAAACTATTCTTTACACCTATAGCTTCACTTGATGTAAGAGATTTACCAGCATATCCAGAAAATATTTTTAATGGAATAGATTTTGAGAAAATGAATGGACTACCTATACCCTCACATAGCATTTATAGAATGTTTGGAATGGGGTTAATAGATGTAGATACATGGCTCGAGGCAATAGATATTGAACATCAATGGCTTGCATTCATAGCATCTTATCTAATGAAGAATAAGGACTGGGATTTATTCTTTATGCATGCACATTGTCCAGACTGGTCTTATCATCAATTTATGAGAAAACTATATGAGGCAAGTAAGAGTACAGATCCGGTACTCAAAGAATATGTTAGAGCTGAAATAGGATTCTATAAGAGTTTGGATAGAATGGTTGGCAAAATTATTAATAGTTGTAGTGAGGAGTCTTTGAAAATAATTGTATCAGATCATGGTGCAAAGTCATCAGAGTATAAAAGACCAAGTATATTTAAAATACTTGCGGACAATGGTTTAGCATCATATAAAGTTGATCCAGATACTGGTAGAATTATAGAAGTTGATTGGAGTAAAACCTATGCATGGCCCCAAAGAGCAGTATATATTTATGTAAATCTAAAGGGAAGGGATCCTAATGGCATAGTAGATCCTAAGGACTACGATAAGATTAGAGATAAAATTATAGATGCACTATATAGCTATATTGATCCGGAAACAGGGAAGAGACCAATATTATTTGCAATAAAGAAGGAGGATGCAAGAATTCTTGGCTTGTATGGAGATAGGATTGGAGATATAATTTATGCATTAAATCCAGAATTTAAAGGAGAGCATGGAACATTCCTACCCACAGCCGAATATGGAGTAGGTTCTCTCAGAGGATTACTAATATTTTCTGGACCAAATATTAAAAAGAACTTTATATTAAAGAGAAATGCATGGCTTACAGATATTGTTCCAACAATATGCTATCTATTAGATATACCTATTCCTAGAGACGCTGAAGGAGGAATACTCTATCAGATACTCGAAGATCCAAACCTAAAGCTAAGTGAGTTAAATAAGTTGAGAAGCGCTGTGAATAAATTGAAAAACGCATTAGAAAAGGAAAGATATCTAACACATGAGTACCATTAATTATTTATAAAACTTTAATCCAAAATCAATTAATCTAATATAGTGTTTTTTATTCCTAGTATATAGTGGCAAATTATATACAATAGCTGTAGCCCCTATCAGTAAGTCTCTTTCATCAACTGGTTCTCCCTTATATTTAAGCTTTTTCCATATCTCTATGGCTTTCTCCAAAATTTTATTGTCTAATGGAATGACTATAAATATTTCCTCAACCAATTTCTTTGCATACAAGGAATTCTTCTTCCCACGAATATATTCATACAATGTAATAATAGATATATGACATGCAGCCCTAGGTATTGGTAGCCTTTTCTTCTCAATATTTATCACTATATCCGTATCCACTAATATTCTTTCAAGCTGAGATATAATCTCCTATCCACCTCCTCATCCTCTATCTCTCTAAGCTTTTTAAAATTTTTCTCCATTTTTTCAAAATAGTATTTTAGAGCGAGTTTTCTCAGAAAAGAATCCCAGTCAGAATCACCTTTAAGTGAAGCCAATATAGCTTTAGTTTCACTACCAACCGTTATTGTGGTCTTAGATTTCATAATTATAATTATATAATTATAATTATATAATTATTTCGCACTATAAACTATTTTTCCATTGATAATCGTGTACTGTGCCTTTATACCTAGTAGTTCTTTCTCACTTATCTTAAAGATATTTTTATTTAGTATTGTTAGGTCAGCTATTTTATCAACCTCTATACTTCCAATATATTTTTCTTCGAAAGATATTTTTGATGCATTTATCGTATATAGTTTTAATGCCTCTATTAGACTCAATCTTTCATTAACCGTATATTTATATAGTTTTATTTTCTCATATTTACCCCTAGTTATTGCTGCATATATGCCTGTCCATGGATTTATAGGTTCGACTGGAGAGTCTGAGGATCCTGCAAGAATTAATCCACCATTTATCATTGATTTGAATGCATAGATCCATCTACCCCTCTCAACCCCAACTCTATCTACAGCCCACCAGTCAGTAATTATAAAATGTGGTTGGATAACTATATATGGCTTTAATTTAATCATTTTTTCTAGCAAATCTCTTGAAATCAGAGACGCGTGTTCGATTCTAATTAGTCTATTATTAAAATCCATTGTCTCAAGTATATTTAATACCTTTTCAATCGCCCTGTCTCCAATAGCATGGATGGATATTTGAAGATTATTATTAATAGTATTATATATTATATTAAACAATTCTTTATCTGATAATAATATTCTACCTCTTTTAGAAGGCTTATCACTATAATTTTGTCTTAATGCAGCCGTCCTACCTCCAAGACTCCCATCTAAAAGAACTTTTA
>CAZKAY010000127.1:0-3162 GCA_964550975.1 uncultured Thermoproteales archaeon
TCCTAGTAGTGTTAAAAGGGAAATAGAGATTTTTTCTAAAGAATTTGAGATATATGATAGACTTGACGATAGATTAGAGAGATTTAGTAGCGGTATGATAATTAAAGTTGCATTAATTCCCTCCTTTATTGTTCTTTCAAAATATGATAGAGCATTAATGCTATGTGATGAACCCTTTGTTGGATTGGATGTGATTACATTATCTAAAATTAAAGATATTTTAAGAAAATATTCTTCAAAAGACTTTACATTAGTATTGGCTTCACATCAAACAAAGGATTTGGAGGCACTTTGCGATAGAGTGGCCATTATAGATAAAGGTCGTATACTTACAGTTGATACTATAGCTAATTTAAAGAAAAAGATTATCGGTAAAGAGAAAATTATAGTAGAATATATTTCAAAGGAGCCAATAAATATAGATAGGATAAAGGGAAGCTATGAAATATTGGCGGTTCATAAAGAAGATAGTATTCCGGCTCTACCTAAACAAATTCCAATGCAGATTCGAATAGGAGTTAAAAATAGGACTAAAAGAGTTATCATTATATCAAAGGATAGTAGGATTACTCTACCTAATGTAATCGATTTCCTTATAAAAAGTGGTGCTAGAATCCAATATCTTAAGTTGAGGAACCAGGTTTAGATGAAGTCTTAACGGAATTAACTAAGAGGTGATAGAGATTAGAGTAAGTAGAATTATATGGGAATTTAAGAAGGCATGGAAGTTACAGAGCAGTCTACTTTCATTGAGAATTATAGGACTTGAAGGAATACTGTTATTAGCATTTGAAAATTTTCTAGGTTTGTTAAGCTGGTTCTTCTTAAGCGGAGTCGTTACCATGCAAATGTTAGACAAATATAGAACTGATTTCCTCTCCTATATCCTTTTAGGTATATTATTTAATGAAATAGTTACTGGTGGCACTTTTTTCGGCTTTGTCAGCGCGCTCTTCGGATTCGTTTATAGCTCTGAGTTTAAACGATTAATTATGAGTAAAACCAATCCTATATTGTTCTTAATAGTAAGTAGAGTATTCATGAGAAATTTTCTTATGACTCTATATAGAGCAGGTACTCAGGCCTTAATCATATTCCTAGTATTTCATCCAGCTATAGATTATAGTAGACTTCCCATAGGCATAGTCATACTGTTACTGGCCTTTTTAGTCAACATGTGTTTCTCTACAATAATACAAATTCCAATCTTAAAGTATCCAAGGTTGGTATATACTGGAAATCCATTTGCAAGAAGTATATCCCTATTATCGGCTTTGGTAGCTGGTATTTATTTTCCCATCGAAGTACTACCTCAATTGCTTCAATATTTCTCCTTTATCTTTCCAAATTCATCTGCCATTCTAGCGGTAAGATATTATCTGGCAGGAAATCCAAATTATATAAATTATTTATACGCACTAACTATACAAGCCATAATATATGGACTATTTGCATACATTTTATCTAAAAATATTATAAAAGATGTGCAGAAAAGAGGATTTGTAAAGGTGCCATTAGTTTAAAGAAAATTAATATTTATATGAATTGGAATGAATATAGCTTCGTGTTTCTCATAGTAAAGTGTAATCTTATCGGCTGATTTTGAAGTTTAGATAAATCGTGCCTATTATTCCATGAAACTCTTATAAAAACACTATTAGAATGTATTGTATCACATGCGTCTAAGCTATATTCTTTAAACGGTCTACCATCCTCATCCTGTATTTCAACCTTTATCCACCCAGTTGCAGATGTATCGGCATTCAACATAAGTTTATTTCCCTTAAATATCAATGGTTTAGTAGTTATTCTACCAATTTTATAACCAGAGTCTAGCGAAGTAAATCCATCAAGTCTCTGAACAACTCTGAATATAGCTCCCTTATAACGCATTTTCTCAACACTATATGCTCCATGAGTATAATTGTATCCAGAATAATACATCCATATCTCATTCCCTCTCCTTATCATTCCAACCAACATATATATTTGACCACTATCTAATTCATCATCCCTACCAAGTCTAATATATGTCTCCCTGTTAAGCCTATTCCAATGTATTCCATCCCTACTCGTTGCAAGCTGTATTTCTAGACGACCATCATTACGATACCTACCTATAGGTGGTTCAGGAAAATGTAGATAGGCGCTTGGAAACATAAAATATACGTCTCTCGCATATGGATATTTTATTACACATGGATTATAATGGTCACTGTTCTCCGGATCATATTCGTCATATTTAAAAACTATTGGTAGCTCCGTTGTAAGGGTTGGAAATTTCTCCGGTATGTCATAAGATTTATCTGGACGAGGATTGTATGGCCATGGTTTCAATATATCCTTAACCTCAACTCTGGCTATACATCTAAGCGGATTCCAAGCCCGTAGATATGCAACATATTTTTTAATTCTATCATCCCAGAAAGCCTGATTCTGAGTATCAGGATTGAGTGGAAGAGCATATTCTTTACATTGATTCCATTTTAACCCATCACTAGACCACCATATAGTCACGCCATATTTTTTCAAATATCCTTTATGTCCATGACCAAATGTAACATATTTATATCTCTGCTCTCTAGGCGCAACCGGATCTATAAAAACTGTCCCACAGGGTGGCAATGGCAAAATATTATTACTTCTATTTCCCTTATATTCAACCAATCCCAAACTCGGTTTTTCCCAATGTATACCGTCACGGGAAACAGCGTAACAATGGAAAATATTTCCATCATTATCGATAGAATCATACCATATCTTATAAATACCATTATCATCCAATACAGTCCCATAAGCACCTATACGATGGCCCTCCCAAGGTTTATTTGCAAACAATACTGGCCCAGTCTTCAAAGGAGGATTAATTCTAATAAAAACATTTTCAGAATAATCGATTAAAAGGTCGTCTATAAAAAGTTGTTTATAATCTCCTACAAATATAGATTTCATAACTATTTTATCATTTTACTCCTTATAAATTTTCTGAAATAGTTGATGAAATTTACTAATTACCTTACATTAATTTATTCCTATGTTTATTTGCATCTAAGCCCTATATTAGATTTATGCTAGAATTAAATACTTATTTCAGTTAGGAGCAATATAGATTGTGCTCGCTAAAACTCAAATAAAAAGTGAAACATATTAGTAGAGTAATTG
>CAZKAY010000128.1:0-3146 GCA_964550975.1 uncultured Thermoproteales archaeon
TATAATATCTAATGTGTTATAATAATATTATTCAAAAAATTATAGTTTTTTATAGCATAGCCACCAATCGTAACACTCGATTTCTCCAGTTTTACATTAATTACTTTATCCTTAATTAATTCATTTTCAGGCCAGTTTGTAGGCATAGCTACACCTTCCTTATCTGAAATCTGTAAAGCTTTAACCATTCTTAAAATCTCATCCATATTTCTTCCAAGCTCCTGTGGATAATAGAGTATAGCTCTTACTATACCCTTTGGATCAATTATAAATACAGCTCTTTTCCCCTCTTGAAAAAATGCCCGGAATCATAAAAATATGTCCTGCAATAATTTTAGAAAAATTAAAGTAGTAAAACTAAAATCTTTAAAAGATGAAATTATTTTACACTCTCTTCTCTAGAGCTTTCTCTTTACAATTTTAAGAGAAAGTTTAATAAAATATTTTTAATAAAATATAGATAATGTTAAATTTAAAGGGATATAGTATAAGCATATTAATAATTGTTTCATTGGCTATAGCTCTCTCTATTTTGGTTGCTATATGGCTTTGGGGATTAATAGAAAATTATAGCATGTTTGAAGAACTTAGAATATCTTCATTTACAATAAATCCTACCAAGGATTCCTGGATTATAGAACTACATGTTATAAATACTGGTAGTAGACTAGCTGTTATCGATAATATATTTATAAATAATATGCCTTTGGAAAAATATGGAGATAGGGTGAAGGATCTGACTTTCAATGGGTCATCTTTTAATTATAAAACTGGATATTCTTTAGATATAGGTCAAAAAGTTATTATACGGTTTAAATTAGTCAGGGAGAGCTTTAAATCCGGATTAACTATACAAGTGAGAATAAGAACTAGACGGGGTAATGAATATTTTCGGGATATTAAGCTACCATAAAATAATCTTATCAAGGCTATAGCCAGAAATCCACGTGCTTTAGCTGTGGGGTGAATGGCGTAAACCTTAACTAAGCTTCGCAAGGAGACCTTGAACCAGCAAATGTAGGGATAGATGTAAAACCATCCCTAAACGCTGGAAGCCCATGACTAAAGTCATGGGTAGCTCATGTAATAATCAATTCTTTTTCTAAGATACTAGTGTATTGACAACATTTATATAGATAATTATATATCAATGTATAGGTGGGTAATATGTCTGTAAAAGATGATATTGAAAAGCTTTTAAAGGATATGAAACTTGAATATGAATGGGATGAAAAAACTTCTCGTTTTCTATTAAAATTTAAGATAGCTGGCAAATATCTATACGCATTTATAATAATTGGTAAAAAGTGGATAGTTACATCGATTCCGTTAATAAAGATAAGTGAGTTAGAGGATAAAGTTAACTTAAAAGATTTTTATGAGACGATATTGAAAGAAACATTCTATTTAAAGGAGGTAAATTATGGATTAACTGAGGAAGGTGTACTTGTATCCCATGCAGAAACAGCTATCGAAGCATTTAATCCAAATGACTTTAAAGTTGAGTTAAGCTCAGCAATACTTGGATTTAGATATTTCTTCGAAACAATTCTACCAAGATTTATAAATAAATAAAAATAATTATTTAAACCTACTTATTTCTTCTATAAGTTCCTTGAAATTATTCGTAAATTCTTTGAACGAATTTCTTAGATTAAAGAAATTATCTCTAATATCTTCTATATTATCTTTTATCTCATCTGCCCTATCTCTTAACTCATCTAACTCGTCATACAATTCATCCAATCTATCACTTAAATCATCTAGAATATCTCTATCATAACCCCTTTTCTCCAATCCATCTAAATATATTTTAAATTGATCTAGCCTATTCTTTATCCTATCAAATTCTCTAATAAGTTTATGTAAATCTTCTCTAAACGGTATCTTTAGAAGATGTAGAGAGATAGGTTTTTCCTCTCTACTAGTACCTGAAAGTATATTTAAAACGTTCTCTAACGTAGATTGAATTCTAGGTATAAATTTATCTCTAATGGCCTGACTAAGATCCTCCTTAACACTATATCCTCTTCCAATTTTCTCAATTAAACCATTAGTATAAAGTATATCAAGCTTTTCAATTAATTCATCCTCACTATAATTAAATCTTTCCCTAATATCATTTAAAGTGGATATTTCCCTACCTCTTAAAAATAAGTATATGTCTTGCAGCTCTTCATCAATACCTATCGATGATAAAGCCCATCTTAATACTTCTTCAGCATTATCCCTACTATGTAAAGCTATCCTCCTAATTTTCCATTCAGCTAAAATCTTTTCATCAACCACATATTTCACCTAATAAAATTCTATTGGAGCAAATATTTTTGTAAATGTATGAGATATAGTTGTATAAAGCTTCTCATCAATTTTTACAGGACCGAAAGAAACTATGCTTTCAAAAACACTTTCAGCTATCTCTGGATCAATATCTTTCTCGAATCTTATTGGCCCCATACTAATTAGACGTATTTTTTTACCACGCCTATACCATTCCTCAACCATCTTACCAGTAATAACTAAAGGGGCAAAATAAACAATTTTTTCAATATTTCTTCCATGTCTCTCAACATATGTTGGTACTCTGCCCTCCCTTTCAATAGATGCCGCTATCTTAGCTATATATCTCAATGTATCTGTAATTCTAGGAATTAATACAAGATTTATAGATCTACTAAGAGTTGTATGGGTTAAGTGATACTCTCTACCAATATAATCCACTAAACCTAATGCATGTAGGTCGTCAAGCTTACTTCTAGCAGTTGTAGGGCTAATATTAAACTCCTTGGCTATCTCAGTAGTAGTACTGCTTCCAACCTTCTCAAGATAAAGATATATATCTTGCGTCTTCTCATCTAATCCAAGCGAATAAAGAGCCCATCTCTTAATTCTTTCCTCAACATTTTCTCCAGTAAATTCTGGAAGTTTTAACTTTCTAATAACCCATTCAACAATTACCTCAAATTCTTCTTTACCCTTCTTCCCCTTAACTTCCTCTTCCATATACATCATCTTTGCTTTAAAAACAAAAAAATTTAACTTTAAATCAAATTAACCAGAAATCATATATAAACTTTTCTATAGATAATATGGTGCTGTCAACTTAATCACCTTTGAATATTATTTTTGATAGTTTTTCAAGCTCT
>CAZKAY010000129.1:0-3087 GCA_964550975.1 uncultured Thermoproteales archaeon
ATCGTCTATGGTCTTGCCGAGTAAGCTATTTATAAATCTTAAACTATAAATAGGTTTCTCAAAGAAAGCATCCAAACTTATTATAAAATTTTTTTCTCCTATTAACCTCTTATTAAACATATATTTATTAATAGAATTTGAAATATATATCTATAGAGGCTGATATAGTTGCCATTTTTTAGGAGAAAAAGGGCTGAAGAGAAGAAACAGCCACAAATATCTAAAGAAGTTTTTCTAAAAAGTATACCAATTAGAAATCCAAATTTGACGTGGAAAAAATATCCTTCCGGGGAAATAGCTGTAATTATAAAACTTGAAGAGAAAAAGAGGGGATTTAAATTTATAAAAACACCTAAAGAAAAAAAGATCTTATTAGATAAAGTAGGTAGTTTTGTATGGGAATTATGTGACGGAAAACATACCGTAGATGATATCATTAACGAACTTGTAAGTAAATATAAGCTACATAGAAGGGAAGCTGAAGCATCATTAACGCTATATCTAAGAATGCTATCTCAAAGACTATTAGTTGGATTTAAACTACCTCCTTCATCACCAGCATCAAATAAATAACCTCATCTTAATTTAGTAGTTATTTATAATTTCATCTTTATGCCTCTTCTAAAAATGTAATAATTTACTTACCATCTCTATAATCCTATACTCGTTAAAATGCTTGGTTAAGATAATCTATTAATATGAGATATACATGCTCTATCACATATAAGAGATTCAATTTTTCTATTTTTGTTATAGAATAAGAAGACCGAAAAATATTATCTAAAAAGTATTGAGACAAACATCATCAATGCTGCAGCTATAATAGCTATATACATAAGTTTCCTAACAAATTCCGCCTCTCTTTTTCTTTTCATATCTATTGCTTCGCATTTGGTACTGCAGTATTTCTGATCGGGAGGTATAGGTTTACCACACACAGGACAATGTCTATGATCTGGGATTTTACTAGACATAATGTCACCAAATTATATTAGGATATGAGATATAAGTATTATATTTATATTATATTATGAGTATGAGTGTTATAAATTTATTTGATCCGTGGAAAAATAAGCTATGTACATGTCCTTTAAAATACTCGCTTTCGCCATATACTGGTTGCTCTCATAGATGTTTATATTGCTATATCACATCATATATAAGGGATGCATTTAATCCAAGAGTAAAGAAAAATTATATTGAGAAGTTTCTAAGAGATTTGAGAAGAATAAATAGGTCTCTCTATATTTCTATCTCAAATAGTTCAGATCCATATCAAGATCTTGAAAAAATTTTTAAATTTACAAGGAAAACTTTAAAAGTAATTTCAATGCAAAGACTTCGGGCTTTAATAATAACGAAATCCGATCTAGTGCTCAGGGACATAGATATTCTTAGAAATGGGTTTTTCTCGGTGAGTATTACTATAACGACTTTAGATGAAGATGTAGCCAAAGTGTTAGAGCCGGGAGCACCATCACCATATAGACGTATAAAGGTCGTAGAAACTCTAATTAACAATAATATTTCAGTCTCAGTTCGTATAGATCCGATAATTCCCGGAGTTAATGATGACTTTAAGATGCTTAGCAAATTGGTTGATAAACTTGCAGAAATTGGTGTAAAACATATAGTTTCCTCTACTTATAAATTGAAGCCGGATAGTTTTAGAAGAATAATACGGGCTTTTCCAAGCTTAGAGAGAAAATTATATAAGCTATATTATATTGAGGGCGAGAAAATTCATGGATATAGGTATTTAAATAGGAGACTTAGATACAATATTTTAAGTAGGATGAAGAATATAGTTGTTTCCAAAAATATTAGTTTTGCTGTTTGTAGAGAGGGGTTCTTTGATCTAAATAGTGGAAAAACGTGTGATGGATCACATTTAATTTCAACATGCAAATAATTAATATATTTGTAAGAATATAAGTTATATTGGAGAATTTTGGCTGGGAATTAAATGAACCAATATCAATCCTTATTAAAATCCTTTTTAAATTTTATGAAAAATAAAGGTAGAGTAAGCTTTGAAGAAATGATTTCCTGGTGTAGGAATGAAGGTATTGAGCCAATAATACTAGTAGCAATAATAGATGATCTTAAACGAGAGAATTTAATAGCGATATCTAGCGAGGAAAGAGAAATCGCTGAGGGAAGCATGATCACAATACCCGTTGAAGTATCGATAAAAGAGAAACCAATTTTAGTTGAAAGAAGGAGAAGAGATGTGAAAAGAATAAAGAGTAGAAGAAGGGTTAAGGGATACCAATCAATATTAAAATTTCTTAAAAAAGAGGAGATAGAGGAGAAAGTGGAGGAAAAAATAAAGGAGGAAGGGAAGGAAGAAAATAAAGAGAGTCTTGGAAATACTTCGCCCATATCTGAAACATCTTCAAGGGAAATTGAACAACTTATTTCAAAGGATAGTGATTTATACAAAGCTATTCAATATCTAAATAGATATTGGAGTGTTGGCGATATAAGATTTATAGAAGACCTTAAAAGAAATAATGTGAAAGATCCGGAAAAAGTTTTGAAAGAATTATTGGAGAGAGGATATGTTGAGAGACATCCATTAGGGGTATTAAATGCTACAGATAAACTACCACAGTTACCTACTAAGAAAAGCTTTGCAGAAATGTTAGCTTGATTTCGGAATATATATCGGGACTCTTCTCCCCCCACTATATAGGGTTAAAATCCCTTCTTCATGAAATTTTCTTAACATCCTCTTGGCTTCACTAATTTTAATACCATATTTTTGATACATTAAAAACGGAGTTATATACTTTAAGCCCTTAATTTCCCTTACAATATTATTTATATCGGTCTTTTTAACTAATTTCTTTTTCTCCTCTCTCCCCTTTCCTTTCTTTTCTCTCTCCTTCTCCCTCATCTTTCTCATTTTCCTCTCAAGACTTGAAATGGTCGGTTTCTTTTTACCACCCATATAATCACCCTAACTATTATTAGATTACTTAAAAATATATTTTACTTACTATGGTTTCAATAATAATAGGAGTGATGCTATTGTTGAAAATAGCAATATTAAAACTATTATAAATGAAAGTTTTTTCTTGC
>CAZKAY010000130.1:0-3033 GCA_964550975.1 uncultured Thermoproteales archaeon
AAAAAATTATATGTGATTGCATCTTATATGAAATAACTGGCAACCTATCTAAGTATCTCTATACACTATATTTTACATTGCTCAAAACATTTTTCTATAATTTTCATAACTCTCCGAGCTTCTTCAGGAGCAACCGGCGGAGGAGCCCCATATCTTAATGTTTCATATAATTTGTTGTAAAAATTGATACCGCTTAGTAAATAGTCTTCACCTATAGTCCAGCTTTCCTCTTTCCATGGAATTTTCTCCCAATTATAGCTACGATTAGGTGTCGGTTTCTCCTCCACCTTTCTAGGCGGCAGGTCTTTAGGGTCAAAATATTTCCATTTCAGAGAAAGCATTGTGCCGGTAAGACCTCCTCTAGTAGCCATAATTAGCCATTTATTCTGTGGATATGCACATGCATTTGTTACTTCAATGTCAATTAGAGGTGAATCCGTTGCCTTCAATATAATTTTTACATGATCTTCGGCATCTCCTAAAGTTAGTGTTCTCTGTAGGTCGCAAAATACTTCAGGATCCTTTTCTCCTATAAGGCTAAGTCCTTGAATTATAGAATGTACACCATTATTTCTAAGCTCTCCACCACCATATTTTTTAAGAGTCTGCCAGTCCCATCGTCTACCGAAGAAATGATTATATATTTTTACAAGAACTATACGACCCAATTTTCCAGAGCTAATTATCTCTTTAATTTTAAGGAAATCTGGACTAAACAAACTATTCTGAAATATTGTTAAAATCTTCCCTGTCTTTTTCGCAACTTTTATCATCATATCTGCTTCAGCGAGACTTGTAGCCATAGGTTTTTCACAAACCACATTTTTACCGGCTTCTAATGCTTCAATACTGTGTCTAGCATGTAGATGGCTTGGAGTAGCTACTACAACTACCTCTACATCTCTATCCATAATTAATGATTTAAAATCACTATATGCTCTGCATCTAAATTTATCTACAGCATCTTTTCTCCTCTCATCTATAGGGTCTGAAACAGCTATAACCCTATATTTATCATTAAGCTTTTCAAATATCTTTGCATGAATATTCCAGCCACTTCTCCCTAACCCAGCAATCCCAACCCTAATTCTATCATCCATTTAACCACCTATCCAAATATTTCAAAAAGATATTTAGCAAATTTTGGTACACCAGTTTTAGGATCTTCTTTCTCCTCATATTCTATAGAAAGAAATCCATTATATCCTTTAGATAAAAGTATTTCTTTAATCTTTTTATAGTCTAGTATCATGTCTCCAGCCCTGATTTTTGCATGAATATGGACTGCATATGGAGTAGTTTTCTCAATCTCTCTATATATAGATCCCCTATAGTTACCTAGATCTAGATTTATTCTAAACCATGGTGAACCAACTTTCTCAACAATTTCTATAAGACTATCTGCAGTTTCAGTAATTCCTCCATGATTCTCCATAGCTATTACAACTCCATAGTCTTCAGCATATTTTAGACAAGATTTAATCGACTCTACAACCCATTTTAAAACAGTATTTCTATCATATCCTTCCGGAATATTTCCACCAAAGACTCTTAGACTGGGTGCTCCAAGCATATAGGCTATCTTCAATCCCTCTATAACTGATTCTACATTTTTCTTCCTCTCTGAAACATTTGGATGACAGAAGGATGTAGATATACCGACACCGGATATCGATAAACCATGATACAATGCTTCTCTCTTCAAGTTCATGAAGTAACTTCTATCTTTTCTTGGAAGCCAGTAGAGAGTAAATTCAACTCCATCCAAACCTATACGATATGCTTCTTCAATAAAATCTTTATAATTCATCTCACCCTTGTTAAAATAATCTCTATAAGAGTATGCAGCACATCCGATCTTAATCATATCCATCAAATCTAAAATAATATAATGGATTAAAACATTTTACTACAACTCCCTCTAGTTTGATGAATCATATGATGGAAATTAAGTATCATCAGTAGGTTTAAATATAGGTGAAGAATAATAGCTATTGAAATGGTGTATACATGTCTTTTAAAAGTAATATAGCAAGTTATATCGGTTTTTTTCTCGTCGCTATTAGCGCACTACTACTCTGCCTTATAAATATATTTATGGGTATCTCATTTCTAGTTTTCACTATACTCATTATGGTCTGGTATATAAGGACGAAAAAGAGGGGGGACGTCTATCTAAAAGAAGTCGCTAAATTAACTGGATGCCGTTTTGAAAGTGGTGGGACAGGATATGGATGCGTAGTAGGTTTATATAAGGGAAGAAAACTAGAAGTTAAGGTAAATAATGACTACGATTCTCTTAAGGGGATATCTGGATTCACATTAAGTTATTTAACCCTAGATTCCGCGATAGGAGTTTTAGCTGGAATAAAAAGTTTCACTAGTGTAAAGTTGCAGCATAGAGCATCTGTTAAAAAACCATACAAACTTGATGAAAGAACTATTGTAGATAAAAACTTAATCCTATATTTACCTCCCTGCTCCAATATAACTGGACTTCCTACAATTGATCCTAAAAAGCTTGTCGCAAAAATAGATGATATTTCTAGAGAGGCTGAAAAAATAGAGTTTCCTCCACCACCTCCGAGTTAATCTTATCATAATAATTTTTTATCCCATAGATTTTTCTAAGCCATAACTGCTAATACTATAATTACTTTATCCATAAACCATTTTTACTCAATGTTTTAAAATCTCTTCTAGCTCTCTCAAATAGAAAGTCTATTAACGTGATTAAAGAATTATATTTATTGGAGAAATATTTATTCCATTCATCAACAGTTTTATCATATAGATTTAATTCGATAATCCTTAGTCTGGCAAGCATTAAAAGCTGTCTCCAAATATCTCCAGCAATCGGTTTATCATCTAAAATTAGGCCGGGACATTTTCTTACGGCCGTCTTCTCAACCTCTATATAAATATCATTGTTCATAACAGTGTATTTGAATGGATAAAATCTACAAGCCAGAGGCTTAAAACCATGAACCAAGCATTCACCACTATCAGATAAAAATATACATCTACCATGAA
>CAZKAY010000131.1:0-2966 GCA_964550975.1 uncultured Thermoproteales archaeon
AACTTAAAGATATTTTAAAACCTATATCAAGTAAAGCTGATATATCATTGATAAGTGAAAGAAATATAGTCATGGAAATTATTTTAGAAATTATCTCCCATACTTTTTTAACAATTAATTTCCAACCACTAATATTTTCGTTATCAATTGTTTTTCCCGTCGAAAATTCATATTCTTTTCTAGCATCATCATATAATGATAAATTTTGATAGAAGAACGTGTAAAATAATGATGAAGAAATATATAGAATTGTAAGTAAGATAGCATTATCTTTTAGAAAATATGTTACCATAATTTCTCCTATAAGCATTATGAAAAAATACGTGTGTGACGTATAGTATGCTAAAAATAATAGAGTTATAAAATAAAAATTGATTATTCTCTCTGTCTCAAATGCAAGAAAATTCTGGTAAAGCACGCTAAAAAATAGTATGAAGCAAAGAGAAACTATATTAAAGATAGCTATATCGGTAAAATATAGTTTATGAATAGGAGCTGTCTTCTGAATCTTCTTTACATATCCATAGTGTACTGCTCTAAAGAATTTAGGCTTAAATGGATGTGAATATAGGAAAATTATCTTATTTTTTAACGGATGATAGAAGCCAAGTATAATTAAAATAGCTAACAGATATGAAAAACACATTATTTGATAAAATTCCAGAATAGGATCTAAAATTATCTTATATCTAGATAGAAAGATAAATAGGAAAAACATGAAAAACCATATGATTTTTAACCAAAGATTTTCCATAAAGACACGCTTAAGAGAATCCTAGAATGATCCACTTATATCTTTTACTCACAAATATATGTGGAGGCAGATAAATGAATTTAAGATTCTTATCGAGGAATACTTGGCCTAATTTATCATATTTCATTGATATATTACCTAGTACCGACTTTATAGATCGACGTAAAATAAGATCGGTCACCAAACACTTTAATCCAGATGAAACTAAAACTTCGGAAAAATTTGGTGATAACATTATTTGTGGAGAAATATTGGAATATCTATATCTCACATATTCATTTAGCTTTTCAAAATCTGCTTTTTTAAGCTTAACAAGGGGGTTAATTACCCTGAGTATCTGAAGTCCGTTTTTCTTTAATAATAATTTCTCCCTTCTAGCTTCACTTCTTTGAATGAAAAATAATATGCCGGATATAATTAAATTAGCGCCTATTACGATACCAAATAACATAAGTTGGATAGTATTTAATGAAAATGACGACATATTAAAGTAATTAACTAAATAGTTCCAGGATAGAAGTAAAATTAAGGTAAATATAGAAAGTATAAAGATATTAGCAACTTTACCCATAAAATCACAAATATCTTCTCCTTAAATCTATATGCTTTTATGCGTATTTATACTTTTCTATAAGATTGCCAAGAAATTTCTAATTCCTTTAAATATTTAAAATTATTTATAGTTAAAAAAATAGTTTAAATTATTTTAATGACAAACCTTACTCTCTCTTTCTAGAATCTCTATCGCCTTCTTAACCGCAAATTTCAATCTCTCAGTACACTCATAATCATGTACTCTTTTAAAATACTCTTTTAATCCCTCAGGTGTCTTTAGGTTTAAACCAGTAAGCTGCCGACAATTTAAATAGCCAAACTTCTTTTTAAAAGCGGCTACGTATTCGTCCATCATCTTCCATACAGGTTCTGGATTCTCTTCTGGACTGCTTCTTCCGTATTTGATGCCGATAATCATTGCGACACTTGAAACAGATCCGCAAAGCAATCCGTTTAGACTTACACCTGCACCTATTGCTGTACCAATCCTAGGAATAAGTTCAGACTTTATATCAAAATACTCCGCCAAAGTTAGGAGAACACTTTCACAGCAATTATATGGTCGTCCAGTAGGAAAATTACCGGGTCTATCACAGAAATAACGTACTACCTTCTCTTGCAATTCCTTCACATTAGATTTTTGGTTAAACATTTTTTAACCTTTTCGGAATAATAACCTTATTTTTATAATTTCATCATTTAATTATAGGAGTGTTAAAATTTAAATACCTATCTAATAATAAAAGTGTTTTTAGTCAAATTTGTATTTACTTTTATGAATAAAGACAATAATTTCTTCGCTTTACCGTTTCTTCATGAGAAATTTTGGTCAATTTAATTCCTATATTTCTTTGCATACAAGCTTTATATCGAATTTATGCTTGAATTAAATACATATTTCAGTTAGGAGCAATATAAATTATGCCTGGAGGCAAATACGACTTTAATTTGGCTTAAAAATTTAAGATCCTATGGAAAAGATGGTATTCTCCTCAAATATAAATCTATAGAGTAAGTAACTATAGCGTGCTAGTTATAGCAAAATAGCTTATAGAAACTCTTTATCAATAAGCTTAAAACATGGATTAAACTCTTATAATATTATTAGTAAGCTTAGTGTACATATTTCCTCCACAATGATATATTAAACTAATTTTACTAATATCATATCTCGCATCAAATATATTGTCCCTGACATATGCATCAATTATTTTACCAATAATTAGATTATGATCCCCTGCTACAATGTTTTCCCATAGTTTGCATTCTAGAAACGCTATACATTCCTCTATTATTGGAACATTAAGTTTACGCCCATTAATAGTAGTTAATCCTATCCTCTTCAACTTATTCTTTATCTCTCTTCCAGAAATAGTGCCACATAAGTGAACCTTCTTAAGCATATTAAGTGAAGGTATATTTACACTAAATATCTTAGCCTTCAATATCAATTCATATGTATATCTTTTAGGAGATATACTAACAACAATTAGTGGAGGATTTACTGAAACTGGCATAATCCATGCAGCAGTCATAGCATTAGGAACATTATATTCATCATAACATGCTATTAGTGCAGTAAGCTTGGGATGGAGCAATCTATATGCATACTTTAGACTCACCGAATTAAAAACATCACCCATAACATCCCCTACTC
>CAZKAY010000132.1:0-2947 GCA_964550975.1 uncultured Thermoproteales archaeon
TTTTAGGATTCTTCTGCAACTTTATATATTTGTTTTTTATTTTATAAGGTTTTCGGCACTTTTTTCTTGGTTTATTGAAGAATCTTGCTTGGTTAGTTTTACTGGAGATATGGTTTGTGGGATGATTTGGCTATGGCTACCATTTTGATTTGTATGGTGTGTAGGTTGTTTTGTTTATGAATGTTTCTGCAAGTTTTCTTGCCTGTGTTTGTATTATGTTTTTTAATGGCTTTGGCGTTTTGTTTAATGTTTCTGTTATTGTTTTCCATACTGTTGCTATTGCTTCTCTATCTTCTTTCTCCAGTTTTTTGATTATTTTGGGTTGTTTTCTAGCCATTTTTATTAGTGGTCTATCTACTACTATTGGTCTAAACTCTTCCATTAAATCTAATACTAGGCTCATCCTTCCAGGTCTTCTTACGTGTAGGAATCCATAGTATGGGTTTAGTCCAGCCATAAATACTGCTCTCCATACTTCTCTTAACAATACTGAATATCCTATGTTTAATGCTATGTTGAATGGATCTTTTTTCTCATCTTTTGGAAGCGTATATCTCTTTATCCTATATTTAAATCCGAGTTCCTTTGGAATTGTTTTTGAAACTGCTTTCCAATATTTTTTGGCTGTATGTGCCTCCAGATTCCTTATCTCTTTTATTGTCTGTGCTTCATCTATTTCTTGAAGCGCCTTCCCAGCCCATTCTATTGCCTCTCTTATTCTAGCCCTAACTATTCTCGACTGTATGCTTGTTCCAGTATATTTTTTATATAGCCAATAGAGTATCATTCTCTGATTATATATTTTTCCTTCAGCAAATTTTCCTGCATATATTGTTCTCCTATTTTTTATCGCTATTAACTGATATATCCATGTCTTTAATGTTGATCCATATGTTGCTGGAACCAGCCTTGATATCGGTTTCCATTTCTCTAAGAATACTAGGTCTATACCATATTTTGATGCCAATATTATTGCTGCAGAAGATATTGAAATAGCCTTAGTTCCAATTACAATTGTTTTAAGCTCTACTGGAGATATTTCTGAAACCTTTTTACCCTTCTCTATTACCTGAAACATTCCCTTCCTAGTTTTTAAAGCTATTCCATATCCTGTCAATACTAGTGTTTTCATTAAGGTCTCCTCGAAATCTTTTTCGGTTTACAGTAATATTGATATGGACATGCTGGGCTACATTCGTCAGGCATACCTGGATCCTCTTCATTTACAACTATCTCTGCATATCTATCCCTTCTCTCAATAAATTCTGTACGTATATCGTCTCCAAGTGTAATTATTTTGGGATAAAATCTAATCGACTTAGATTTTTCATCAATATTTATCTGCAACAATATTCCATGGTCTATCGGTGTTTCATACATACTTTCAAATGCAAGTGCATATCCTGCAAGCGTCAACTGATATTCCGGCTTATATGGACGTGTCTTTAACTCTACAAGTATTCCTGGCGGTAGATATGAGTCTATTCTAATTGTAGGAGTCAATCCTATAAGTGTACCATCTATCGGAAATTCAGCTGTCTCTGGAACAGTTAATGATACAATTGTCTCTCTTGAAAGATATCTTGATCTAGATAGAGTGTTTTCAAGCTGCGCTGAAAACGTTAATGCAGCCATAGACCATAGTTTATCAACTATCCATAGATTTTCTTTAAGAAAGTTTTCCTCATATCTATTTGAAATCCTTTCTATAAATTTCTCCTTTTCCTCCATGAATCTTCTATGAAATATTTCTCCAGAAAGTTTCTCTAAAATATATATAAGTTTCTTTGCACACGATATTGCTTCCTCATGTATTTTATGTATTAGACTTCCTCTTCCAAGAATCGGATTCCATTCTTCACGAACATGTTCTACATATTTTAAATATACATTTCTACCCGAATCACAGTATCCAGTAACTATATCTGAAACAGCAAGCTTCACATTATATGTAGATGCAAGTGGAGGTGTATTCCAATTCCATCCCCTAACCTCCTCAGATATCCCCTCGAAAGGTATTCTTCTAATCTCCCTCGAAACCTCTTTAATCTTATCCCAGGTATAAAACATATATTATATATTTTTAATGAATTTATTATGGTTTTCGAATCAATGTTTTTTACTGCTACAGATATAAAGCATTATGCATATTGTCCATCCATAATATATATTAAATATGTTTTAGGTATACGTGAAAAAACTACCGAATACATGGAGATGGGTAGAGAAATACATGATGAAAAGGCTATTACACCTATAATTGCAAAATATAAGCCTAACAAGATTATTAGAAACCCGTATCTTAAATGTAAAAAATATTTTCTATCTGGTAGACCAGACTATCTATTCATATCTAAATATAAGTATGGTATAGTTGTCGACGTCAAATGGGCTGAGCCAATAAAATCCAGAATCATTAAACGTGACCATAGACTTCAGATAGGCGCATATGCATTGACGGTAAAATGTTCTCTAAACATTGATGTAAAGATTGGAGTTATATGCTATCTAAAGCCTCAGCCAAAGCTATTTGAAATAAATATTACAGACCGACTACTAAAAGAGGTTATAAAGATTATTAAAAAGATGAGAGAAATCGTCGAGAAAGGATATCCAGTTCAACCAAAAATTTCATGGAAAAAATGTACTGGATGCAACTACAGAGCATACTGTCCAACACCACTCAATAGACCTCAACACTCTCCCCACTCTCATAATCAAGATCGACACCTATAACAACACGTCTAGAAAAACTTGAAGGAGGAATAGGATAGATCTGTACATTAGCCTTCTCACCTTTTATAAGTCTTCTCAGACCAGCCTCAACCTCAACACGAATAGCCTTAGTAGCCCTACCAAGAAAAGCACTCTTCTGAACCCTAATCAAACCCTTAGACTTCAAAAAACTAGCAACATTATTACGCAACTTATCATCAGTAATATCATA
>CAZKAY010000133.1:0-2917 GCA_964550975.1 uncultured Thermoproteales archaeon
TTAGGAAGTAGTGTAGAAATATTTTTAGATCTTGGTAAAATTTAGATGATACGGATTTGTAGAATCTTTTAACTCCGTGTTTAATAATAATTGAGAAGTTTAAAGTTTTAAGTTAAAAGAAAGAGAATTAAAAGATGACTATCTTCTACAACTAATTTTTAGAAGATCACCAATGGAAATATTTAGTTTTTTCTAAATATCTCTCGGTATAATAATCTAGTACTTTTTGGTTACTTTTACTAGGTTCATACATATGCATATGTATTGTGCGTTGTTATATAAAGTCATTTTATGGTTTATTTTGATCTATGTGTTATAGTGTGAATTTTAGATGGGATTATTCGATTTCAAAATTTTCTTTTAGATATTCTAATGCCTTTTTTACGCTTATTATTGAGTCCATGCTTGGCCTATCGTTTTCTACAATATAGTATTCTGTACCGGCTTTTTCACAAGCTTTTACTATATCTTTAAAATTCAGTATGCCTTGTCCAAGTTCGATCATATCTTTGCTAACTTCATCTTTCATGTCTTTAAGATGTACTAGGAAACATCGGTTTTCCAGTTTTTCTATAACTTTAACTGGATCATAGCCAGCATATTTAATCCAATAAACATCTGGTTGAAAGAATACTAGTGATGGATCAGTATTCTCTACAAATATATTGTAAACAGTTTTTCCATCAAATTTTTTATTAAACTCGATTGCATGATTATGTATTCCAAACCTTAATCCATTGTCACTGACCTTTTTACCAATCTTATTCATTTTTTCAGTAATTTTGAGACATTCATTTAAACTAGATATTTCTCTCACATCGGGTTCGGATACAAGATATTTTAGTCCAAGACTTTTAGCATAGCTTATTATTTCATTAAATCTATTTTCTAGATCATTAAAACCTACATGTGCAGATACTGGCTTAATACCTATTTCATTTAAAAATTTCTTTAAATCTAAGACATCTATACTCATAAAAGGATGTCCAGCGAACTCAACATATTTATATCCAACATCTGCAACAGCTCTCAAAGTGGAAATGTAGTCTACCTTCATCTTATCCCTAACAGTATAAAGTTGAAGAGCTACTTTCACACAATCCACCAAATTTATATTATACAATAAAACTTAAAAATTTATGCTAGAATTCTATAAATTTGATTATCTTGCCAGATATTTATTATTATGTTAAGAACTATTATAATATTTAAGGAAATGATGGATATGAATATTTCAGACAAAACTTTAGAGAAATATATGAAAGTTTGTGTATTGTATTCTGGAGGCAAGGATTCTAATCTAGCACTTTTAAAAGCTTATAATATATTTGATGTTTCATGTTTAGTCACCCTTATACCTAGATCTGAGAAATCCTATCTATTTCATTATCCTAATGTAGATTTGGTTAGATTGCAGGCTAAGGCTCTTAATATACCTATAATTATCGATGAATGTATGGATGATGAGGAGAGTAGTTTAAACGCATTATATAATGTATTGTCAAATGCTAGAGAGAAATATGATGTTAAAGGTGTTGTAACGGGTGCTATTAAATCCACATATCAGGCGTCAAGGTTTCAGAAAATATGTCTAGACTTGGATTTATGGTGTTTCAATCCTCTATGGCTTAGAGATGAAATATCCCTTCTAAGAGAGATACTTAAACATAGATTTGAAGTAATATTTACTAGAGTCGCTGGCTACCCGTTGAAGAAAAGCTTACTGGGTAGGAGGATCGATGACAGTATAATAAGATTTTTTGAGGAGATAAAATACTATGTCAATCCCTCAGGCGAAGGCGGAGAATATGAAACATTTGTACTCAATATGCCATTATTTAGAAAGAAAATTAAAGTAATTGAATACGAGATTTATGGAGATAATTATGATGCAACACTTATAATTAAAAGGGCGGAGTTGTTAAATGATTCTAATAATATCTTGCTGTAAAATATCCTTTAGTGAAGAAGAATTTGTTAGACCCATAATAGATATTATAAGAAATTTCGGCCAAAAATATTGTGTGAGAAAATATTATGAAAACATATGTTTTAATAAATATGAGAAAATAATTATTTCTGGAACAGCCTTAATGGATTCAGACTATCTAAATTATATTAAAAATTTTGAAAAGCTAAAAGATTTTGAGGGGAAGGTTTTAGGTATTTGTGCTGGATATCAGATTTTAGCAAGAATCTATGAAAATATTCTTAGTAAAATAGAGAAAATAGGTGTTTATAGGGTGAAGATTATTAGAAAAAATCCCCTGATCGAGGAAAAGGAATTCTATGCATATTTTCTTCATAGATATGCTTTAAAAAATACTAATAATAACCTAGAAATTCTAGCTAAACAAAATGGTGAGATATGTATGTTTAAAGTTGTCAGTAAAGATTTTTATGGATTATCCTTTAGCCCAGAGGTATTAAACAAATATATTTTAGAAAACTTTGCTAGACTTTAAACGATGTATAGGTTGGAGAGAACTATCTATGCTATTTTCCAGCCAACCGAGGATCTTATTACCAGAAATGGATAAGGTAATACTTGATCTTATAGATATATTTAATAAATTTCTATCAAACTCTAGAATCTCTATAGCTTCCTCCCAATCCCAATACTCCTTAATTTTAGACATAAACTTTTTAAGCCTATGTATAAGTTACATATATAATGCGGGTCTTCATAAAATCTCGCTTTAACTCCCATTTGAGAGATATGAATAAAATCGTAATAGGAGGTGATAGGTATGGTATTTAAAGCACTATTTCTCTCTCATGCTCCCGACGCGGAGCCAGATAAGCATAGATGTGTTATTGAAACGCCCAAGTACTATAAGCTCTTCGTAGTAGTGGTCAAAGATCAGGAGCAAGCAATTGAAGTATGCAAAAAGGTTGTCAAAGAGGAGGGCATTCA
>CAZKAY010000134.1:0-2876 GCA_964550975.1 uncultured Thermoproteales archaeon
TACCATATATTATAGAAGCGAACCCCCTCCAATAAATCTTAAGTTGACAGCACCATTTAAACTATGACTAATTTTATTAGGGAAATAAACTATATCTTATAATGAATGTCATCTTTAGGTGCCTATATTGCCTCCTAGGTCCTGTCTCAATTGCATATTTTATTCATCACTAAGAAGGAGATGTTTAAAACTTGGAGTCATAGTTGAGGATCCATTAAATCCACCTTGTATGAAAGAGAAGGTAGAATCTATAAAAATAGAAAAGCCTCAGGTTTCTCTTAAAAAAGAAGTGGAGATAGGAGGCGAGACAGCGATTTCACAGCAATTGATAGAGATCTTAAAGAAGCTTGATGAAACAATAAATACTAAAAAGGAATTTATAAAAAATTTAAATGCTCTAGAAGAGTTTAAAGAGAAAATTCCTCCAGAATTATATAGAAAATTAAGTCAAGACTATAATAGCAAACTAGCAGAGATAGAGAAAACAATTGAAAAACTTAGATCAACAGCAACTAAATTAGGAGGAATAGAATGTCCAAGCTGTAAGTCAATAATATTACCTGGATCAAAATATTGTCCTAAATGTGGTAAAAAATTATAAAATTTATTTATCCTCCAGTTGCATATTTCCAATATTGTAATACTCCGGCCACAAATGCTGCAAACATTGCACCGCCAGCTCCTCCGGCAAAGAATGGTACTCCAACTCTTTCGTAAAGTCTGCCACCTCCAATTTTAAGGAATATCCATTTCAATATCAGAAATGGTATGAATGTATATCCGAAACTCCATGGATCTAACATCATTCCAAAAGCAAATCCTATCGGCGAAAACGGTATAGCAAAGTACATTCTTCCTATAGTCAATCCTATACCTAGTATAAAGCATAGCCAATAGAATGGCATTGAAGTCGGATCAAGCGAATACCATCTATTTATTACACTGGTCTGATAGATAAATCTATATGGATAATAGAGTATCCAGTCCCCCGCGCCAAAGCTTCCATAAGGACTTGAAGTTATGCCGAACTGATAGTTTAGACTTACATGTATATACCATTGAATAAAGTACGCTATAATTATTCCTAATATTAGCGATGAAACAACTTTCTTTGGAGAAACCTTTGATAGAAATGCGAATCTACTTGACTCCATATAGGCTACTCCAGCCATACTACAGCTATAGAGTAAAATCATTTGCGGAGCATAGGTACCTATAAGGCCAGGAGTAATTTTACCTACACCTCTCTGTGCAAATCCAAATCCTTCTATCACTTGAAGGGTATCCATGAAGTAGACAGCCCATGAACCAAACATTAGGTTTGCCTCAGCTATACCTCTAATCCAGAATAAGTTTGCTAGAAACAGTAGATCTAGCGCAGAAACAAAAACTACTGGTATCCATCCACCAGCTGCCGCTCCAAATCCAACATATATTAATATGGCTATAATTGCAAGATATACGGTTGTTCGCCATTTTCCAAATGCGTCTTCAGGATTCTTCTTCCAATTTTCAATATTTGCTTTTAATCCAGTTATATAGTGTGCAATCACAGCTCCATTTATCATCGCTACGCCTGCAAAAAAGAATTTCAGTCCTTCGACTCTAAATGCATAGAACCATAGGTCATCGCTTGAGAACGACATATCGAATGATGGGATTAAACCAGCGCTAATTTCCCATGGAACAATTACTAGATATGTAAGCAGGGCTCCTAAAGCTATTCCTATCAATGATTCCATTGGGAAGAAGAACCCGAACCAACTCCACGGGAAGAATGAATTAAATTGTAAGGCTATCATCATTCCCGGAACAGATTTCCATACATCATGTGATATATCCCACATCCCAGGTATTATAACTATATCTGGAGCAACCTGTGTAATTACATATCCCTGAGTAACTGCCGTCAATATGAATCCAACTATAAATCCTAGAATAGCCCAGTTTCTTCTAGTACCAAGCACCGGTGATTTAGCCTCTTCTCCCTCTGCATATACATTTAATATAAGGCTGTATGTACCTGTTGCAACTGGAAATGGTAGTCGTTCTATCTCAATTATCTGCCTTCTAAATGGAGCTACCGCAAACATTACCATAAATGCTGTCAAAAGAGCGATACCCAATCCCGTTATACACCATGGTATTAGTAAGCCCCATGGAGGTGCTACACCTCCTTCTAATGCTAAATCGAAGGCTTCCTTAGGTCCATAATACCATGAAGGCAATGCAGTATCACTTTTTATTTTATTTAACCATCCTAAAGCATCTGAGTGTATTTTTAATGGGAATGCAAACCAAGTATTTGCAGCGTCATTTGATACAGGTGCGGCATATGTCATTGTAAATACAACTACATAATCTTCTAATGACAATCTTAGTTTCTTTGAAAACGATGTTAAGATGGCTATTATAGCTATAGTCATTAGCGAAGTTTCTCCTGTAGGCCCAAATCCACTTACTGGGGCTATAATTGTATTTATTACTGCAGCTAATACCATTCCTAAAACTCCTATGACTATACCCTTAAGGGGAATCATGTATTCCTTATACCATACTTTTTCTACAACCTCAGTTTTTTCTCCCATATTTTCACCGATATTTTTTTATATCACATATTTTGTACTCTCTATACTTAAAAATTTTTCTAAATTCTATACATTAGAACTTTTTTCTTTTTAAATAAATATTAGAATTATGGAATTTTATATTATATACAACTCATTTAAGTTAAAAATATTTTGCAATATTTAGTCTTTCAATTAATATAACATAATTATTCTCCTATAGTATGGGGCAGTCTTTAATTTTATATTCTATTTATCTCAAATTGACTATAGTGTCACTAAAATTTTATATAACTTTTAAAGAATAGA
>CAZKAY010000135.1:0-2833 GCA_964550975.1 uncultured Thermoproteales archaeon
CTTTAATCGAGGCATCTGTGAATGCGAGTAGGGTTAAGGTCCTTTTGAACAGGTCTAGGGAACTCTTGAAGGTTTTGAATGGAATAAGCTACGCAGAATCCATCATTAGGAGAACTGGTGAGGGGAGCGAATATGAAAAATTATTGAATTTGTTAATTAAGTCTGTTGAGGAGATTCTTCACCGGTCCCCCAGTTCTCCACCAAGTCCTTAACTATCAATATTATGTTTAGGATTATTAGGCAGAGCAGGAGGATTGGGCCGAATGGGGGATAGATTTCGCCATTTAGAAAGAGGGATAGGTATCCTATTCCAAGCCAATATGGTATTTTGAGGCCATTCCATTTTCCAACGACGTTCTCATAGGGTATTGGACACCATATATCGATGCCTGGATTGGCGTCTCCCTTCGTATATACTCCTAATTGAGTCTTCTTCACTATTCGATGGACCACGAGCTGATCGGTTCCAGGTTTATAGTAGACTATGACGTCTCCAACCCTCAAATCTTCAGGTTTTACCCCATTAATCACTATCACATCCCCGACCTTTAAGACCGGATACATACTCCCAGACTTGACGACGAGGAATGGGACGACTTTACCCGACAATCTATAGGTTAATGCCGTGACTAAAAGACAGAGGAGAAGTATCGTCACGAATAGGAAAAATGCATCTCCTCTGCTCATCACCTTCACCTATATTCTGGGAATCCTACGTCTTCTCCTCCTTCTACTAGTTCTTCTAAGAGATCCGGAGAGCTTAGAGATCGTTAGACCTGAAACCACTAGATCTATTGCCGCGAATGCGATTATGAGTTCGAAGCTCATGGGCTGTTTACTTGGATAGAGGAAGTTGAAGATCATGTTTTTCTTAATCTCTAACATGTATGAATAGGTTTGGTTTTTCGCGGATACCGTGAAATTATATTTGCCTATTGGGATTATTGTGGTGAATATCCCCTTATCGTCGCTCACGGCTTCAACGAGTTTCCCGAATTTATCCGATATCACGATTGTGGCGTCCTTTACAGGTTTTCCAGCCGAATCGTAGATCCTCATCTCGAATGGATAGATGGACGTTGTAACCGATATCTCCTTCATGGGTTCTCCGAGGTAGATGGTCTTCTCTCCTACGGATCTTCCCCTGAACTCCACCTTAACGAGTATGTCGGTTTCAGGTAGTCTCTCTGTGAATACGTTCTCCTCTTTTAAGTCGTGGGTTGATGTGAGGTTTCCTTCTACGTAGATCTCGGCAACACCCTCTCTTAGCGGCTTCTCATCCCCTCTAAATATCTTGAATGTTGCTTGATGAACCCTTGAGGAGAATATTACAGGCATCTCATCCATCTTTAGGTTAAACTCCTTCGGCTGGACATCAACCTCGACTCCCTTATAGAATAACTTGGCTGTGATCGTCGTGTTTGGTAGATTTTCGATCCTAACGCTTCCATCTTTCTCTATCTCCGCCTCGATCTCTTCGTCGCCGAACATTAAGAGAACCTCTCCTCCATCGAGGGGGTTTTTCGCCGAGTCCAAGAATCTCAGTCTAGCGTCTAAAACTCCTAAAGCCTTTATTCCCAATTCCTCCGTATCCGGCTCTATCGTGACTCGATCCTCTAATACCTTGAATCCAAAATACCAGGCAAGTATATTGTAGTCGTGGGTGGGCAGATTCTTTATCATGATGTTTCCCTCTTCGTCGCTTAACGCCGTCCTCTTCAATTTCCCAGCCGAGACTTCGAGCTTAACATTCTTCAAGACATCTTGACCGTCGCGATCATATAGTTTGAAGATCACGTTTCTCACTGAAGCCGTTATGGAGACATCCATGTCGGATGATAGGGAGATCTCCTCTTCTCCAACAGGTATCCCGTCAAGATATACGTATATGTCATAGGGCATTGGGAGAAGTGGGGCGGATGAGCCTGACCCGTCTTCAGCTGTCTTAAATGATGTAATCCTCTCTCCCGTTGGAAGAGTTATCACGACGTCTGAGCTTAGGGGTTCTCCATCGAGGTTCTCAACCACGACTCTCACGACATATCCTCTAAGCTTCAATTCAATCTCTTGATTTTCTTCTTCCACCTTTATGTCGTGGAATTCTCCAACCTTCTTATCCTTGAAATATAGTTGAATTATGTAGTCTTCTGCGATGGGCGTGTTCTCCAGTTCTGCGACACAGTCAACTATTTCGAATTCTCGTTCAATATTCCCCCTCTTCAAAACTCCTCTCAACGATTCTACTAGGGTTTGATTCGCTAAGCCCGTTGAATTCACCCTCACGGTTACGTCATAGAACTTCGCCTTTACGGATCCCTTAGCGGTCTCCTTCTCAACGGTATATTTGCTTGAATATACTTGTAGGTCTCCGAGATAGATTTTAAGAGTGAATTCCGCGAAAGGCGTATGCCCAAACCTCAATACTCCGTCCACGGTTTCGACCTCTTCAACGGTCTTCCCGCCCTTCACGAGTTCTCCTTTGAGTCTGAGATCTTCTCCCTTAATCACATCTACTCCGTCATAGTCTTTTACGGTTATGTTTAGTCTCGCCGCGTTGACGGTTATCGTCCTCGACTCGTCCGAGCTGCTCACATGTATCTCCTTGCCCTCGCTCTGATAGACCAATATGTCCTTCAGATAGGCTTCAAGATAGTATTTCCCATTTGGAATGAGTTTTAAAACAGCCTCTCCATCAACATCGGTTTCATCTTCGGATACTGCTTCTTCTTCGAGATCCGGCTTGAGATATACCTTGACGCCTTCAACGGGAGAGCCGAATCTATCCTTAACCTCAACATTTACCCTGTAAAGCGGTAAAGTTATGCTCACGGTC
>CAZKAY010000136.1:0-2805 GCA_964550975.1 uncultured Thermoproteales archaeon
TATCTGATTTATAGAAGGTATATTTTTAACTCTATCTAGTTTCTTAATCCTGAATCCCAGATATTCTCTAAGAATTTTTCCACCACAATTTATATAGAAGTTTAATGCAATACAGTCATATAAATTTATCTTCATCAATCTTAAAACTCTTACAACATACATTCTTTCAAACCCTTTCTCTCTATAATGTTTTAAAGCATATTTAATTAAAGCTGTCCCAATCCTCTTTCTCCAATATTTTCTATTAACATGTACTCCGAAATCTATACATCCAGTATATTTATTCAGATATGCTGAACCTACGGGAACATTGTCTAAATATGCTATCAATACATCTTCCCTATCAAAGTTCGGTGGAATAAAATATCTCCAACTATTTCTCTGAATACTCCTTAAATCCCTTAAATCATTTTTAGAGGCATATCTTATCTTAACATCCCTATTTTCTTTCAAAGAAATATTTGTAGAAGTATTCCACCCAATTATAATTGAACGTGCATAGGGACTATAACCTAACCTCCTTAAAAGCCTCCAATAAGGCTTCTTCCATTCAGAAATAGTATAAATATTTAATCCATACGACCTAAATATTTCAATAGATTTCTCTAACAAATATTTTAAAACATTAAGACGAATTTTAGACAAATATATATCTTGTATATCTCCTCGTACATTTACACTATATCTCCTCCATTTATCATATATCTTTAATATTCTTGCAACACCTATAATCTTATTGTCTTCAACTACACCTATCAGCTTCAATCTCTCCTCTAAGCCACACCAAAATGTTTTCAAAATACCCATCTCTCTTTTCCAATTCTCATATCTCTTCAGGTCACCCAAATATATTTCGTCAACATATTTTTTCATAAACCTATTCCAAGAAACTTCATCTAAAAATCTTATCCACATACATTATAATATTGATAATAAACAATATATTTATCTTGATCCATAAAATATCTAAATAAATAACAATTATTTCTATACGTGCTCAATAATAACTTGATATCTTTATAATAAACCTCATCAATAAATATTATGATGATGAGAACGATTAAGTGATTAGTGAACGACACGTCCTTCGCTGATGTATACAAACTAATAATCTACAAAATTTTGAAACATTTATAACTGCTTTTTATATCTAATCATTTATTAACTCAATTAAACATTTTACTTCGGTCATGTGAGGTAATAATAATCTTTGAAAACAAATTTCCTCTTTAGGAATAGATCTGTGTATACGTCCTATAGCGAATACACGCTTTCCATTAAGTTTTCTTCAGTCAGTTGGAGGATGGCTATAGCTTAAAACTACATCTGTATTATCTACCATTTTAATCATAATTCTCTAAAAATTTTACCACTCTTTCTTTCATCAGTGTTACAACAATAGATGCCTATCAATATAACTATTTTTCCATCAAGTTTCTTATTATCCTCCATATTTTTACATATTGGATAAATATCCATAGAATCATCTTAAAATGGAGTTAAATGGATCTAGCTCTACTCTTTTCGGAGGCTCTTCAAACCTCAATACTATAACGGTATCATATGGATCTAAAGGTTCCTCGGGAAGGTTCTTTAAAAATATTTTGTTCTCCTTATATTCAAATTTTATAGACTCCCTTGTAGCGAGAAAATACGCGTCAATAAGTTTTCCATCTACACCTGCAAATGTAATTTCCTTTCCAGGCCATCTAAATACATGCATATATATTGTAGTATCTTTCTGTGTAATGTATCCTAAATGCCATCCTCCATTCAAAGACCTAGGTCTAGTTCCATATATAGACTCACCATTAGCTTTAAGCCATCTACCTATAGCGTAAAGTCTTTCAATTAAAGGATAGGGTATACTCCCATCAGCCTTTGGACCAATATTTAGGAGAAAGTTTCCACCCTTACCTACAACTTCAACCAAGGTTGTTATCAATCTTTTCACAGACTTATATCTGTTATCCCCCCTCGAATATCCCCAGCTATCATTTATAGTCATACATGTCTCCCATGGTCTCTCGGAAGTCTTTGATGGAACATATTGTTCAGGTGTATCAAAATCCTCAGGTAAACCAGATCTATTATTTATCAATATATTTGGCTGAAGCCTTCTAACCTCTTCGTTAAGTTCTTTAGATCTCCAATCCTCAGCACTATACGGCCATCCTCCATCATACCATAATATATTGATTTCACCATAGTTTTCCATCAACTCGATAACCTGTGTATGAACATATTCTAAAAACTTATCCCATTCAGCCCTATCTTTAGGTCCCTTCCAGTAGGCAGGCCATCTCCAATCGAGTAGAGAATAATAGAATCCTATTTTTAAACCATATTTTCTACATGCTTTAACGTATTCAGCTATAATATCTCTACCCGCCTTGGAGTTGACTGAATTGAAATCAGAAACTTTTGTATCGAATAGACTGAATCCGTCATGATGACGTGTGGTTAAAACAACATATTTCATTCCAGCCATTTTTGCAAGATAACACCATTCTTCTACAGCGTCCTCTCTAGGATCAAACTTATTCATAAGCTTTCGATATTCACTTTTAGGAATTCTTTCGTGAAACATAACCCATTCTCCACGTCCAAGAATAGAGTAGAGGCCAAAATGTATAAACATTCCAAACCTTGCATCTAGAAACCAGTCTATCCTCAAAATCCCACCACTAATAATGTAGATATCTAAATTAATAATCATTCCTATAGATTTCCTTTAACTTTCTCCCTCTAGTCTTAAAGGACCGTTAACTGTTCAACAAATAGCTAAAGAATTAGACTTAGCTC
>CAZKAY010000137.1:0-2757 GCA_964550975.1 uncultured Thermoproteales archaeon
TCAATTAAATAATTATCGAGTAACTCTGACTTCTCAGTAAAATTTATATTGTAGTACGTAGTACATAGTACATATGAGCATTGTAAAGGTTACTAGAAAATATCAGATTACTATACCGAGGGATATAAGAAATAAACTGAAGATTTCTATCGGCGATTTCTTAAAGGTTAGACTTGAGAAAAATTATATAATAGTAGAGCCTTTAAAGCCATTGATCGAAGATCCAGTAGAATATTTGTCGAATTTAACTAGTAAACCTATAAATATAGATGCTGTAAAGCTTGTTGAGGAATCATGGAATGAAGATTAAAGCATATATTGATACAAATATTTACATATATGTGGCATTGAGAAATACATCATATTATAGTAAGTGTAAGAGAATTCTTAGAGATATGATTAACCGTAGATTCGAGGCCTTTGGATCTAATCTAATAGCTATCGAAATTTTAGGATCTTTATCTAAGATTAATACACATATTGCACATGGAGCTCTTAAAGCATATCTTTCAATGCCTATTAGAAATCTAGACATTACGAATAAAGTTTTGCTAATGGCATCATATATAAATGAATGTGTAAATGTTAGATATGATGCAATACATGCTTCATTGATGTTTGAGAATAGTATTTGTAATATAATTACAAATGATGTAGATAATTGGAGAAAGATTAAGGAAAATATTGGTCAAATAAAATCTTTGCTTGAAGAAAATAAAATTATGATAGATATAGAGGATTTAAATATAATTACACCATATAGTTACCTAGACTATGTTAATCTTTAGCTAGATGTAAATTTTAGGAACATTTATTCTAATATTTCATATAGTATTCTTCCTTCACTATCTCTTGGAGGTGGAATCCCCATTAAGTATGATATAGTGGGAGCAATATCAGTTAATCTGATAGGCTTCTTCAGCCTTTCCCCTTTCTTAATTCTTGGACCCTTTATGATAAAAACTGAACTGTTAGAAAAATTCTCAACCCTCTCATTGGGTAAATAGTATCCATGTATCCCCGTAACCCTTGACTGATTTAAGACCAACCAATCTTTACCCATATGTCTATCTGAAGCCATATATGTCAATATATCTTCTATCGAACCACACCATATTGTATATGGTGGTCTTAGAAAATAGACAACATCACCGGTTCGTTCATCTCCTAGACCAATGTTTTGAGACTCCTCTCGAGTCATAACCATCGTCATTATTCTTTCCCCGGTTTCCGGATCTCTTAGATCTTGAAGTATATCAATTATCTGTTCCCTCATATCCTCATACTCATTTCTTTCAACGATTCCCTGAGGGTCACGATTTTTTAAGTTAATCCACACCATCAATGGCTCAACCCATGGAAAAGCCTTAGTTTTACTCCAATTAACCACATATTTTCCAGCAGAAAATTTGTAGTGGAGTAATCTTTCCCTAATAAATACTCTACGTATATTTAGTGTCCTCCAGCCCGGTACACAAGCATGATCAGATACAACTATTATTAATGTTTCCGGAGTTGTACATGAATTAATTAGAAAGCCTATAAATTCGTCAATTATCTTATAGGCTTCAGCGAAAAACTTCCATGCAAAATCTGCTTTCTCCTCATTATAGAATGGGAATTTTTTATAGAGAAAGCCTAGGAATCTATGATTCACTTCATCCATTATATGGTAATGTAGATAGCATAGATGCCAACCAACTCTTTTTCTAAAATAGTTAACCATTCTAGCAGTTCTATATGCCTCTAATCTCTGTTTAATTAGAAAAACTGCTTCTTCACCAAACATATCGTAGTCGAGCTTTTTATCCGATTTCATTAATCCTACTTCATCTAAAAGATAGGTCTCTTTTACAACGTCCTCTTCCATTCCACTTGGATCAATCCAACCCTCAACTGTAAATATTTCGCTTCGAAAAACTCTTAATTCGTTCTCTGAAATTTTAACTGGCTTTAATTTAAAGATACATTTAACCCTCTTAGTTTCTTCCGAAAATCTATATCTTACATTTAAAGAAACTTTTATCCAATCACTCCATTTCCCCTCCTCAACCATTTCTAAACCATCTTTTCTAGGAATCCCGAGTCTATAACCATTATTTTTAACTACATATATTTTCATAGAACTGGGGTTCTTTATAAGACCACCTTGAAGTATAAGATTATATTTTATGCTTTCTCCATTCTTCTTAGATAAATCCTTGATGACATATTCATGGGGGTCTGCTACAATTCTAGGGACAGATTCAGGCATATGCCATGTATGGAGACATACATAGCCTTTCTTTAAATGACTCGGCCAACCGGCTGGATAATTTAGTATTAGTGAAGATATATTATATCGATCTGCAACAGTCCAAATATATTCGGCCTTACAATATCTGGTTAACTGGCCTCTAGACCTAAATTTCTGTCCAACCTCATAATGTTCACCGGGTATATGAATATAGAAGCTTGTAACACCATGAGTCGCTGTAGAAGCTCCAGTGGCTATAGTCGTCCAATTAGTCGGTGTATCAGTTGGAGGACATGGCAAAGCTTCACCAAACACACCTTCATTAATCAAGCTTTCTATGTTGGGTAATAAGCCCTCATTAACAAAATAATCAATAAAATAGTACATGGCACCATCAAGGCCAATCAATAATATATCCTTAACCCCATCATTCATTAAATCCCCTAATACTAACCACTATTGTAGACTTAAATACTTTACAATCATTATATTATATGGGAGAACGTCCAAAGTGTTTAGGA
>CAZKAY010000138.1:0-2741 GCA_964550975.1 uncultured Thermoproteales archaeon
GATAATACGTAATTTTGATCATATATTATTTTGGTTTATGGGAGGTCATTAAATCGAGAGATAGAGATATATGGCATATTCGACTATTTTAATTGGTTCGTTTCCCCTAAACTTAGAGGCATAAATTAATATAAACAAACTTCCTATACATTTTGGGCGTCTCGATGATGAGGAAAAAGATAATATTTCTAGTTATAGATCAGCTGGCTGGTCATTGGGCTGACAATGTTTTAATAGAAAATACAGGTCTACCTCCCGTAAATATTGAGGGTTATCATAAATTGGGATTAATCCCCAATTTTTCTTATTTAATAAACAATGGTCTATGGGTTAAAAGAGCCTGGAATAGAGGAGTATGTGATACGAGACATGGAATGAGATACCTGGCTACAGGCAGATATGCAAGGCCTCTATATAACGAATATTTTTGGAGAAATAGGAGAGATTATAGCGATGAGGAATTAATAGGATTTTTCGAATACGCTAAAGACTATTATGGAGTTGAATTAAAATGTGCTGTTTTCAGCGGATGGTATCAGAGAGGTTACTTCTACATTCCCGATCTAATAGTATGTCCACATTGTACCACAATTAAGTTAGATAATTCTATCCTATGGTCCGATTATCTTTTATGGAGAAATTTTGTTAAACCATATATTGAAACAAATCCCGGTTTCAATTTAATGCATATCTATTTCCCAACCTTTGATACTATAAATTATTGTCCATCATATTATGAAAAGGCAACAAATTTCTTTTCTTCAAAACATCATTATCTTCTCCTTCTAGATAGCATTATAGGGGATATGATAGATTTTCTAAAGGCTAGGAAAATATGGAATAATATATATTTCATTATAGCATCAGACCATGGATATCATTTAGGATGCTCTATAGCTAGGAAGATGGGTGTGAAAACTAATAATTGGTGTTGTGGACATGATTTTCCATTCGACTGTATGGTATGGGATTTTAAGGAAGATAGATCCACCAACGTATATTCGGGGGGACCTAGAAGAATAACATTTATTTTATCTGGAGGGGGACTCGAGGAAGAATTTCGTGGAAAATATATAGATGAAGCTGAGATAATTGATGTAATACCAACTATAGCTGATATCTTAGATATTCCATATAAGTGTGAAGGTAAAAGCATTTTAAAGATGAATATGAAGAGCCAGGACAAAATCGTTAAAGAAAAATTTGATAAAAATAGTAAAATTACTTAGATCTTCCCTAAGTTTTTTATAACTAAATATATCTGGAATTTTTTACTTTAAAATATTTCTTAAGACAGATAATTTACTTACTTGCATATCTACCCGGAGCTCTTGGTCTTCTTTTCTTACTTTTTCTTAATACTCTATCAAGCTTACTACAAAGTTTATTAATTGCGTCTGCTAAATACCAACCCTGAGCAGATACGACTAAAGGTCTGCCGGATAGATATATCCGAGCTATAACCTGATAAAGAGTTCTCTCTCCACTTTGTTTCCTTTGCTTTACATCAATTATGACTTCTCTTACACCCTCATGAAAAATAAATCCTGTACCCAATACTCTAATAATCTTATCTCGAACAGTTTTCATACTTAAAAAATCGCTATAAAATGGTGAACCTAAAAATCTTACATGAACCATTTCTTCAGTCTTAAGTTTAAGTAATAAAGCTATTATCTCCATAGGTGTAATTATACCAAACTCTTTAGATTCTCCAATTATACATACCTTTTTCTTCGAATTCTTAAAGCTTTTTACAATATCTGTGATAAGATCTTCTTTTTCAGCTATCACCGGATTTAGATCAATAAATCCTTTAACAGAAGCATCCCAAATTCTCATACTCTCCCCAACAAACTCTCCTCGAGTTACGCTGTCCTCAGATTGTACAAGAATAAATGCTATATCTCTAGCCGTTATAATACCTTTTAATTGATTTTCTTTATTAATTACTGGCAGATGACAAACCTTATGTCTGCACATAATACTTCGTGCCGTTGAAACCTTTTCATCCTCTCTTACCCATAACTTTGATAACTTCATTACATCCTTACACATTATATTTTCTAGAACAGAAGATCCTGCCATAGCATTAAGTACATCAACACAAGAGATCATGCCAATAACCTTTCTATTTTTCATTATTGGCAATACTCCAAGTTCATTAGAAACCATTAAATCTATAGCTTCTAGTACAATTGCCTCTGGACTGAGAGAAGGCGCTCTTCTCGCAATATTTCCTAAAAGAGTGCGCTCTGGATGCGAAGTATCAAGCGCGTCCAATGCAGTTACTATACCCACTTTCTTCTTAGATACAACTAATGCTTCATAAAAATCCAGTTTCTGAAGACTCCCCAGAAATTTAGAGACTGTATCCATCGCCGAAAATGTTAGAGGAGAAGTATTCATAAGTTGCGATACCTTCCAAAAAGCTATCTCCTTCATCTAATCAACTATTAATCATAGCCTCAGGAGGTATAAATACTTATGTATTTTATTCTCTTATATCATCCTCCCGCTACTAGCACATAATAATTTTCTTAGTCATTAAAATATTTTAAAATAAACTTTATCAGTTGAAGACTTATAGAGACAATATAGGCGATAACATTATTTTTATAAATATGAGAGTAATAATTCCTTAATTTTTCCTTTAATCCCTTTAATCACCTACTGATATAGATACTTTCGATTTCCGTCACACATTTATTGGCATGAAAATGTATTTAAATTCGAAATTA
>CAZKAY010000139.1:0-2656 GCA_964550975.1 uncultured Thermoproteales archaeon
TTTCAATGAAACAAGATTGAAATAGGTTAAATCATTTCTAACATCTTCCATAAATAATAAAGAAGAATTAGTTAATATTGCCAATGGGATATTAGTTATCTCTCTAATTTCTCTAGCAATTTTACCTAAATTTATGTCAAGAGTTGGCTCACCATCTGGGACAAATGTAATGTAATCAATAGATTTCTCACTTAACCTGTTTAATACTGGAATTAGTTCATCTAATATTATAGACACATCATAAAATTTTCTTCTCTTAATAGTTAGATTTTTAGTTCTACCTACTTGGCAATATATGCATGAATAAGAACAATATTTTGATGGAATATTATTAATGCCAAGTGACCGCCCAAGTCTTCTTGAAGGAACTGGACCAAAAACCTTTCTATACATTTACATCAATACATATGATTTCTATGCTAATATTAATATTTAGCTAACCGTTCTAATATTGTACAGGATTTCGTTAATAGATGATAGCTCATCTACTAGATTGTTCAAATATTATACAGGGACTTAATATATAAAGGAGTAATGATATATTGTATCGGTGGTTTAATGAAAATTAATGAAATATTATTGAATAAAAAAATGCTAATATTAATTTCAATATTTCTAGTTCTAGGAATATTTTTAGTAAATATTGGAGTGAAAAGGAATACTGTATATTCTCCTGAAATTGTATTTGAGGGAATAGTTTTACCTGTATCTGCTAGACCTATAAGTAGCACTACTGATAACACTACCTATATTTTCCAGTCATATTTCAGTGATAGTCAAAGCTATGTTCCAACTATAACTGTTAGTGGAAAATGGGATATAAGTTTAGATGCAAATATTACAATAGTATCCTTTACTGTAATCGAAGAAGCGTCTACAGCCCAGCAAGCAGTCTCAGGCGTAGCTGAAAAAATGAATAAAATTGTAAATAAGCTTGAGGAGCTAGGAATATCAAGAGATGAAATATATACTAAAAGCTATTCGTTAAATCCTATATACGATTATGATCAGAAACCTCCTAAGTTGGTGGGATATAGAGCTGAACATACAATAACTATAAGTTTTACAGATAAGTCTCTTGCAGCTAAAGCTATAGATGATACAAGCAGTTTAGGTGTAAGTAGAATTAGTGTTGCATTCAGCGTAGATAAAGAGGTATTCTTAAATGCTTATAAGATTGCGTTAGGAAAAGCTGTTAAAGAAGCTATGGATAAGGCGAATATAATGGCTTCCTCTGCTGGAGTTAGGTTGGGTAAAATTATAAGTATAAGTGAGTCAGGATATGTGTCTATACCTAGAAATATTGCATATGAAGGGTCTAAAAGCATGATGACAGAATTTTATAGGACAGAACTGACTATATCTGCATCCGTTACATTAAAAATAGAAATTATAAATGGCTAGATATTTTTACATCTCTATTTACCTTACTCCAGTATACTCTATAAAAAATATTATATATCTTCCATCTATACTCTATTTTTTTATCCCATTTCTCTATAAATTTAAATGTTTTAGCAAAGACCTGCATTGAAAAATCATATAAGTTTTTCTCATCAATATTTCCATTCAAATATTTTTCCCTAATCTCTCTGGTATTTCTCTCTATATCTTTATCTATTTTTAATAATTCTCTACTATAATCTGAATAATATTTAGTGTAATTTGTTATAATCTTTCTATGAATTTTCTCATGAAGCCACCATAGTGACCTTCCATCAAAATTTTTCTCAGATTTTTCTGGAATATATGGTTTTTCAAAAAATACTGGCTTATATATACTTAAACATGGTGCAGATGTAGCTGTAAACCAGTGTATAGATGTCCTCTCATATAGTTGCCCTATATATGATCCAACCGTCTGACTTGGTCTTGTATATCCACCTGCATGCATACAAATATCTCTCATTGATCCATAAGCTGGATTAAAATCTGTATTAAAATGGCTTCTCAAAATACTTTTAAACAGACTTAGATCTATCTTACCCCTATTTTCCTCTAACATTTTTTTGGATTGAATCCATCTCTCCCTTCCCTTACTAAAATATGTATAGAACCAGCTTGAATAACATTTTGCAAAGTTAAAGTCATCCTCATCTCTACACCATCCCCTTTCAATAGCATGATTTATTAGATCTGGATGAGCTTTATCCCATTTATTTCCAATAGTTAGACAGTTTGATATGCTTCTAACATCTTTAACCTTCTCAGCAACCCAATACTTTCCAGCAGTCTCTAAAACCCATGCCTCCCTAGAGTCAGCAATAATAAAAGAATTATGGTAATACATTTTTTTAGTATATCCACATTGACCTCCCTGACCATATTTTTCTATAAGATCTATAATTATATTTAATGCTTGAGACGCTGTTCTAGACCTCTCTAACGCAAGTCTAATTAAATCCATTCCAGTTAAACCCTTCTCTAAATATGGTTCCTTTGTAAATACAGCTTCATTACCTATAGCTACGCTATATTCATTTACACCCATCTCTCCACCCCACATCCATATTGGTCTAGACAATAGTATTGCATAAGTCTCCTTTACCTGTGGAATCTCAATATAGGTACATTTAACATAATCCTCGTCATGAAACATATGAGGATAATATTCTAAAATCTGAACCTCATTAGGCTCTCTATCACTATTCTTACC
>CAZKAY010000140.1:0-2537 GCA_964550975.1 uncultured Thermoproteales archaeon
ATGATAATTTAATGAAGTAGGTGGAATAAATTGGTTAAAATAAAGCTTGCAATTCCAACTAAGGGAGAGCAAGGATTAGATGATGTAGTATCAGAGGTTTTTGGTAGATCTAAAAATTTTACAATTATAGAGATTATTGATAATTCTATAGTTAATGTAAATGTTATAAAAAATCCTGTGATATCATATAAGTATGGAGTAGGTCCAATAATAGTTAAAATGCTTGCCGATATGGGGGTAACTGCCGTCGCGGCTCCTGAATTCGGTCTAGGAGTATCAACATTATTGGAACAAAATAGGATAAGAAAATTTAATGTTAATTCAAATATTTCGGTAAGAGAGGCTGTCCAAAAAGTTATCCAAGAATTAAATCGATAATAAGATTCTAACGATTAAATTTCATAGATATAGTAATGTGTTAAAATAAAGAATTTATATTTTCTATTCAAATTTTACTTGGGGTTTATGATGAATAAGGTTATGGATTTGAAAGTTAATATTAAGCCAGTTATGCCCTTTCTAGTTCATAGCGGTATATATGAAGGTCCATGCAGAGTTGGCGACGAAAGTTCTCTGGATCCGAGAAATGAGAGGATTCGGGCTGAGAAAAATTTTAGAAATTTTTATGATTCTGTTAAATCTAAGCTAAAGGAGAATGGAGAATTAATGGACCCTGTAGTTTTAGAGTGGAGCGAGGATTGGATTATTCCGGAGAAGGAGTTAGAAAAATTAGATAAGGATTCAAGTAATGTAGATTTATTTCTAATTTTTCCTTCAGGACTACCTCAATATCCTAGTGCTGAGATTGCCCGACGATATGGAAGGCCTATAGCTATGGTTGGTCAGGTGTCGAATATCGATATAGTTGCCTATCTTAGATCTAAGGGTATGGAGGGCTATGCTCCTATCGATTTAGACGATTTAAACTATCTCGTTTTTCTTTTAAGGGTTAGGAAATGGCTTCATCATACCAGATTTCTTATAGTTTCTGCTGGAAACATTATTCCAGTTGGAACTCTCAGTAGTATTCGGGATCTTGAAGACTTAAAAGCTAGATTTGGAATAGATTATAAATGTATACCTTGGCAGGAATTATTTAGTGAAATGGATAGAATTGCCAAAAGTTCTTCTGGACAAAGATTGGCTGAAAATATAACCGATAAACTGATTAAAAATGCTGATAAAGTTCATATGAAGAGAGAATATATTCTTCCATCGGTATACTTCTATCTAGCCGTTAAAAATCTGATGAAAAAATATAGTTGTAATGCATTTACAACGCCGTGCTTCGAACTCTGTGTTAAAAGAGTTCCTGCTGAGAGGAAAGTGACATTTTGTCTAGCTCATTCACTTTTAAAGGATGAGGGATATCCATCCTCATGTGAAGGAGATATAAATGTTCTATTAGCCATGACCATATTAATGTATATTTCTGGGAAATCAGCCTACATGGGTAACTCATATCTATTAGATAAAGATAAAAATATTATAGCGGTACATCACGACGTCCCTGGATTAAAGATGAAGGGATTTAATAAACCAGATCTACCATATGAGATAAGAAATTTCACTGTTGGAGGATGGGGTGCGACCATACGCTACGATTTCTCTAGAGATAAAGGTGAAACAGTAACTTTAGCCAGATTTAATCCAACAGCTACAAAACTATTTGTAGCAAGGGGAGAAATAGTTGGATGTGGGGGATTCGATAAAGTAGGGTGTAGTCTGAGAGCGGAGATAAAAGTTTCAGATGCAGTAAAACTATTTCATGAAGAAGCTGAATTTGGACATCATCTCGCCATGGTTTACGGAGACTATGTAAACATGCTTAAAGATCTGGGAAAAATTATAGGTTTTAACGTTATAGAAGTTTAATCATTCATCTAATAATTAATTAAATAGATAAACAAGGTCTTTAAAGTTATTTTAAACTTTCTTTCATCTTCATTCCTTAGCCCAATAGTTAAGAATATTTTCAAGGCAGGCAAAGAGGAAACATAAATTATCATTCTGAATAAATTTAAATATACTAATGTACTACTGTAGTACTGTAGGTGAAAATGTGATTGAAGTTATTGTTACTCGAAAGTTTCAGGTAACAATACCCAAGGAAGTCAGAGAAAAGTTGAAAATAGATATAGGTGATAGACTACTCGTTAAAATAGTTGATAATAAAATAGTTATGGAACCTATTAGAGGTTCTGAAGCATTAAAAAGGCTTTCTAGCATAGCTGACAGATTTCTCAATGGATCTAGAAGAGTTGATGCGGTGAAGCTTATTGAGAAATCTCTTGAAAGGGAAGCGGGTTTACATTGACACTAATATTTATGCATATATAGCATTGAAACATCCCGATTTTTATAAGGAATGCTATAATATATTGTATATGCTTATATCTAAAGAATTTATAGGCTATGGGTCTCATCTAGTACTTTTTGAATTGTTTGGAGCGCTTTCAAAGGTTAACGTTGATGCGGCTTATGAAGCCATAGATGCTTGTCTAAATCTACCACTAATAATATTGGAAATAGACAGA
>CAZKAY010000141.1:0-2529 GCA_964550975.1 uncultured Thermoproteales archaeon
CATTAAAGGGATACTCCTATTTTCCAAAGCTTTTAAAAGAATTTAATGAAATTGTCGACAATAAAGAAGATTTACTAGGATCTATATATAGAGGTAAGGCTAAAAGTGTGGAAAGCTTTATAAAAACTGGAAAGAAAAGCTTTGAAGACGTTAAAATAAAAATAAATTTAGAAAAATGTAATGGATGCAGTATATGTGAAGATACATGTCCTAGAAGCGCTATTGAGATTAGGAATGGAAAGGCATATATTTTAAGCGAATACTGTGAAAAATGTATGCTATGTTATCATAGATGTCCGGTGAATGCTGTAGAAATACAGGGTATTGAGAAGGTATTTTCAAATGTTTTATCGAGTACTGAGGAGAAGATTTTACGTCTTCCAGTTTTCGGCAAACTTTTAGCTAGAATATATTTAGGTAAGGGAGTAGAATGATAAAAATAGCATTTATAGGTCCATTAGAGAAAGAAAGGATAAGGGTTCTTGAGAAAATTTTAAATAGTAATATTGGTGAAAGTAAGGAATTTTTATCCTTATATAATTTTAAAATAGACTCTAAGAGTATACAGATATGGAATTTTAAATGGAACAGACAGGCAAATATAGTTTTTAATCTAATGAAAGATACATATAACTACATATTCGTATTTTTTAGGTTATCAAATATAAATAGCCTTAAAGTAACTGATGAATGGATTTCCAGTATAAAGAATAAAGATAAGATTGTATATATAGGTGTTAATGGAGAAAAAATAGTTAACGTAGATAGTATTAAAAGATTTTTGGATAAAGTTGAAGTAAATAAATATATTGAAATAGACTTAGATAGTAAGGAAAATATATATGTGTTAAAGGAAATGATAACTAATTTTGAAGAAAAATTCATTTTACTAGCATCTAGAAAAATGGAAAAGCCATTAGTGAGAGAGATAAGTGAGGTAACTTATAAAGGGGAACTTGTAACAACCCCATTAATAATAAGTTATGAAGGTATCGATGATCTTTCTGGCGAAGAGAGACTTATATTTAGATTATGTAATGGAGAAAATACTATTGAGGAGATAGCAAAAAAACTCTCTTTACCTAGAATTAGAGTTGCATTAGTTATAAAGAAACTTGTTAGAAAAAAGCTTGTAAAAGAAATAATGACCTTAAGATGATCTTTCCCTATATTTTTTTATAGTATAAAATACTGCTGTCCAACATGTAGCTATAGCAATTATTGCGGTATAAATCGAGGTTGAAATAGTTAAAATTATATCAATATTTATCAGATAGCTTATAAACACGGATATCATTACTATTAATACTGTTATCCATAGATAGACGACGATTTCTTTATTAAAAAATCTATCTATAGACTTATTTCTTTTCTTCAATAGATATCTTATCAACAATAATGGTAGATAGAGATATACCATTCCTATAAGCATAGAAACAATAAGACCTATAATAACAGCCCCTATTCTAGATAACCATACATTCATATAGATTCATCTTTAATATTTTACCTATCCATAGTTATAACTTTTATCCCCTCTAATTAAAACATATACTATTAGTCCGATTAACCCGGTTAGAAGAACTATTAGAAGCCATAGTAAGGCGTCTTCACCTCTTTTTTTAGCGTCCCTATATACCCATATAGCTATAGCTATTTGAATAGCGTATATTAATATTACCACATATATTATACTTCCTATAATACTAAACAAGAAAAATAGTATTGAAAATAATTCAAATATACTGTTATCCATATTTATAATGAAAATAAAGAAATATATAAAGATATAATGAATTATTTCGATTTCTTACTATGTGATTTATGCTTCTTATAGATAATTATTCCTAATATTATTAATATTATTACTACTATCATCAACCAATGTGGTGAAATATCTGCGATCATTTTAGCCATCTCCGCATTGTTTTTAGCTTCCAAATACTTTCCTTGATCAAATAGATTTATTGAAATACTTAGATAATAGTTTGAAATAAATAATAATACTATTCTACCACTCTCGGATGCACTTGATATAGCCTTCTTAGCCATCTCTATGGAATCTATTGCTTGCATTATGTTCTCCGCCATCTCCAGCGAACTATTTGAAACTCTTTCTGCACTCCTTATTTCATTTATTTCCAATAGCTGGATCGACTTATTCCATAGTTTTAATGCAGGTGTAATATTGTATCCCATATTTTTTATTTCCATTATTCTAACATAGTTTTGACTCATTATAGTTGTAAGCCATATTAATGTAAACTTTTTCTCCTCTCCATCAGTTATATTATATTGACCTAAAATTGGTTTTAACATGTATGTATGTTTTCCTGGATTTGACTCATTTAATGTAAGTATACTCCATCCAGAACTATTTGTTCTTATATAGCTACCATTAAACTCTATTATTGCATCTGATATTGGCTGACCATTATGAGCAAAAACTACTCTAAAATAAACTTTTTCCAAAGAATTTATTGTACAATATTTTGGATATAAGACTTTATCTATAATCATATGAGTCCA
>CAZKAY010000142.1:0-2369 GCA_964550975.1 uncultured Thermoproteales archaeon
TTTGATAAAAATGGTAGAGTCTATGAAAATCATATTCATCAACTTCTACTAATCTTGTCTTCCACCTCCTCTACAACAGCTTTCTCAACATCCTTGATTTTTCTCTCCTCCTCTCCAACTAATCCTATAAGTGAGAAAACAGGATCTTCAGGTATAGATTTAACCTTTAAAATTATTTTACCTTCACTAACCTCCATATATATTCCATCACCAACCTTTAATCCAAATCTTTCTCTAACCTCTCTAGGAATACTTATCCTATATCCAGATAATATTTTTAATTTATACAAAATGTATCACCAAAAGTACGTATAAAAAATACTATAAAAAATTTTCGAATATTAAGTAAAAATAATTAATATCTAAAGTCAGAGTATAATTTAAGTTATGTCTAAATATTTAAGAATAATAATTTAATTATTAGAGGGGAGATGGATATGAGTATAGTGGATAAAATTAGAGTTTTGGAAACAATAGTGAAAACACCGATATATTCGGTGGTAGGATTTGCTGAGAATAGATTAATATATTTATCGACGAGAGAAGGGTCTAGGGATCTATGGTCAATGGATGTGGAGACGAGACAGGTAAGACAGATTACAAAGGGAGGTATACATGGAGTTGCAAAGCCGGTAGAGGAATCACCTTTAGTAATATATCTTAAAGATGTAACTAAAGGAAGGGAGCAACATCTAATATATAAGGCAGATAGTAGAACAGGGGGGTCGGAAAAGCTGGCAGAATTTACACCGATGAGAATATTTGGTATAGCATTTGATGGAGAGAAAATAGCATTTACAGGTGCAAGTCAAAAAGATATTTCACTATATCTTGCGAAGATAAATGGAGGGATAGAAAAACTATATACTTTAAATACAATAGCATCAGTAACGGATCTAAATGATAAATATATTGTAGGATCAGGAATGCTGAAAATGGATCCGAAAACAATGGAGATATTTATCTATAATCTTGAGACAAATGAGTTCACAATATATACACCTAGAGAGAAAAGCATAAATAAAGCACCGGCGCTAGACAAAAACAAGATATTATTTGAAACAACGGCGCTAGGAAACAATAGGCTAGTAATCTATAATATAGAGGGGAAAACATTAGATGAAGTAAAATTCGCATACAAAGACTATGAAAGATATAATCCTGTAGAGCATGTAGACTATGACTGGTTAAACGGATCAAAAATATGGACTATAGCAGAGAAAAATGGGAGAACAAAGGTGTTCATAGATGGAAGAAACATACCATTACCAGAAGGATTTACAGAAAGCATAGCAATACATGGTGAAAAGCTATATGCATCAATATCAACCTTGGTAACACCGTATCGGATATTTGAGATAGATTTAAAATCATATCGAAGAACAGTGTTGATAGAAAATAAATTACCAGAAGAAATAGCGAAAAGTCTGGGTACGTCAAAGTTCATTAAGTATAAATCATTCGACAACCTCGAAATACCAACATATGTGGTGGAAAGTAAAGCGGCGACAAAACCGAGTCTAACAATAATATACGTGCATGGAGGACCATGGGGGGAGGTAGCGGATAGATGGAGTGTAATGATAGCATCACTAGTAGCCCTTGGATATCATATAGTAGCGCCAAACTTTAGAGGTTCAACAGGATATGGGGAAGAATTCAGACTGTTAGATATAGGAGATCCGGGAGGAGGAGACTTACAGGACATAGTGTATGCGAGAAAATGGGCGGTAGAAGAGGGAATAGCGTCGGAGGTGGCGATAATGGGATATAGTTATGGAGGATATATGACGTTTCTAGCGACAGGAAAATATCCGGAATTGTGGAAATGTGGAGTGGCAGGAGCAGGAGTGGTGGACTGGGAGGAAATGTATGGATTAAGCGATGCATTATTTAGACAATTTATAGATATACTGTTTGCGGGTAAAAGAGAATTATGGAAGGAAAGGTCGCCAATAACCTACGTAGAAAAAGTAAAAGCACCGCTATGTATAATACATCCTCAAAATGATACAAGAACGCCATTAAAACCAGTACTAAAATATGTTAATAAACTATTAGATCTAGGAAGAACGTTTGAATTACATGTTGTTCCAGATATAGGACATGCAGTAGTAACAGTAGAAGATATATTTAAAATATTACTTCCAGCAGCAATTTTCCTAGAAAAACATAAAACAAAATAAATTTTAACAATTTTTTATTAGTATTAAATCACTATTGTTAATTATACAAAATAATAAACATTTATCATGTCCAATTTATTACTGATCTCTTCAGCGTCTCTTTTTTCATGTCATCCTATTCATCCTATAAAACTGAATTTTAAATAATATATGTAAAAGGTATATGAATATATATGTTTACAT
>CAZKAY010000143.1:0-2354 GCA_964550975.1 uncultured Thermoproteales archaeon
TATTAAAAGTTAATACTGATAAAAATTAATTCCATAATGTTGATTAATATGATTAAGTGTGGATTTATTGTTTTTGAAAAGCCTAGAAGAGTTGTTATAAAGTACAGAGATTTACCTAAACCTTCTGGTAAACAGATATTAGTAAAGACTAGTATGACATTAATTAGTACTGGTACAGAGCTAACTGTTTTAAGTGGAGATTTTCCTCCGAAATCTGCTTGGGCTGAATACGGTAAATATCCATTTATACCCGGATATTCTAACGTCGGTATAGTTGTTGAAAAAGGTAGAGAGGTAAAGGATATAGATATTGGTGATAGAGTTGCTTCTACTGCCCCTCATTCACAGTATGCTTTAATATCGAGTAAAGATGTTGTTAAAATTCCAGATAAAGTTTCTGATGAAGAAGCCGTATTTCATACTATAGCAATCATTGTGATGAATAGTATTAGACTCGCCAGAATCAGTTTAGGTGACTGTGTTATTGTCATGGGTGTTGGATTACTGGGTCAATTCGCCATAATTTTCAGCAAGCTATGTGGAGGATTCCCGATAATTGCAGTAGACTTATCTGAAAAAAGACTTAGATTAGCAAAAATTTCCGGTGCAACTAAAACTATTATTGGAAACAATATATATGATAAGATCTATGAATTAACTGATGGAAGGTTTGCAGATATAGTTTTTGAAGTTACTGGAAATCCAAAGGTTATTCCTAAAGCAATAAGACTTTTAAGACCTCTTGGAAAATTCATTGTTTTAAGCTCTCCTAGAGGACCAACATTATTAGATTTTCATGATGAAGTTAATAGGCCTAGTAGAATTATTATCGGAACACATAATAGTAGTCATCCACTTTATGAGACTCCATATAATCCTTGGACAATGAAGAGAAATAGAGAGCTTTTCTTTAAACTTTTGGAGAATAAAATAATTGATGTAAAACATTTGATAACACATAGATATTGGTGGATGGATGCAGATAAAGCATATTCAATGCTTTTAAAAAATAGGACTCAAGCAATGGGAGTAATATTAGATTTTAAAAAATAAATTTCCTATATTTTTTGCATATAAGCTTTATATTAGATTTATGCATGGATTAAATACATATTTCAGTTAGGAGCAATATAAATTATGCCTGGAGGCAAATACGACTTCAATTGGGCTTAAGCCGATCATCCTGCTCGCTAAACTCAAATAAAAAGTGAAACATATTAGTAGAGCAATGGCCATTTATTTTATCTTATACGTAATCTTAGGTGGATATATGTAATCTATATATTTCTCTTTAACTTTAGCCTTTACAGCATCATTTCTATGCATATATATTCTATATCTGAATAGTTTTTCTAAACCTTTTTCTATTAACAGATTTCCTGTGCCTGGTTTAGCTTTAATGAAATGTTTTAATCCAAATATATTTGCGGTCATTAATCCATAGTTTCTTACATGCCAGTAGGTTGGACTTCTAGGATTTCCTATATAGTCAAATAAAGCTATACCATACTTTTCTCCACCAAGATATCCCGTATAATCACACCAGAAAGCTTTTTTACCCCAAGTCTCCTCCTCATTTATACCTCCATATGAATTTGTAATTCTACCATATCCACTTTTTACAGTCATTGTAGGTGCAACTCTAACTGAAATTATTCCAGCCTCCTTAGTATCTCCTAGAATAATATCAGTATAGTTTGAAATTAATTTCACATCATAATCTATTATCCATTCCCTTGTAGAAATATTCCATATCTTAATTCTTCTAATTTCATCTAAAAGCTTTTCTCCCGTACTACTTATCCATATGTTTGAAGCCACTATTTCTGAAAAGACTTTTCCTGAAAAACGTTTTAGAAAAACTTTATGCCTAATATAGCCATGACCCTCATGTTCACTCCAAATATCTACTCCATTCACATCTCCATGAGCTGTCCAGAGCGATCTATGATGTATATGATCTTTGGGACCATCTTCTGTAATACTTATACCCTTTGGAGCATTTAATGGATATAGATATGGTTTAGCTATATTTCCGCCAAAAATATATGAGGTAATTAGAAAATCTCCACTAAGAATATCTATCCTACCATTTTTTTCTATAAGCTTCATATCTATTCCAACATCACTTTCACCATGATTTATATACAATATATATTTCTTTGAAAGATTTTTCTCAAGCCTATCAATTATCCATGAAAAAGCATAACTTTCTTCAAGCTCTTCAAACTGTACTGGAATATTCTTATTTAAATCTAAATCATTTAAATATGCCGCTTCTATTCCCTCACCTATCTCATTTTTAGGAATTAAAAGAGTTATAGGAGTATTCTCTCTATCATGATATCCTGCAT
>CAZKAY010000144.1:0-2331 GCA_964550975.1 uncultured Thermoproteales archaeon
AAGAAAGTTTTATATTGGATTTCTTTAATAATCGCATTCTATCAATATCATATATGATTATTCCATCCATAGAATATAGTTTTGATATAAATCTCCTAACAAAAATATGTCTAATATCTTCAACAGAATACTGTATGGTTAAAAGATTTTGTTGAAATCTAGTAATAATCTTCATCCAAGTCTTAAACGAGGGTGTAACTAATATTATCAATCCGCCACCCTTAACAACCCCAATAATCCTACTGACATCATTAGGTTCTAAATTATTGTGTAAATCCAATATAGCTAGGTTAAAAGTTAAACCCAAAACTTTTTTACATTCATGATATGGGAGTAAATGAACTTTAATTCTTTTAAAATTTCTAGCCATCTCATCGAAAAGATTTTTACGTCTTACACCATCCTCATAAAATGCATGAAAAACATATAAACAAGAAATATTTTCACTATCATAGAATTTCTTTAAAATGAGATAAGCATACCTCAATGATTTTTCAGCATTATCCCCAGTAAGTACTAACATTAATCTGTGATTGTTTTTAAAAGATATTTCTAAAGATTTAGATAGCTCTGAGACAAGCGATTTTGGAAGCATTTAAATCCCTACTTAAAAGCCTGCTGACAAAATATTTTTAGGCTTCATTAATTCTCTAAGAAAGACAGTTGCATAAAAACCTTTCTTCAAAATAAAGCTTAAAAACAAAATGTTTTTATCAACTCTATATGATAAATTTTCTGGTGTAAATGATGCAGCTCTATATCCACCTTTAATACCAAGTTCGGGCATACTTTTAGACTTAAAGATATCTAAAGAAATACCTTCCTCTTCAAGAACTTCTTTTTCAATCTCTCCCTGAACACCACTGCCTATAATAGAACTATACCCCAATAATCTTAGCAATAATATTGCTTTACCCTCATCTATAAGCCTTTTACAATCCATGATATTCATATTATTAACATTCATAATTCCTCTAATACCTCCATTCTCATCAAGTATACCTATTACATCACCAACCTCCGGATATACAATAGAAATATTCCTCAAGATTCTCCGACTCAAAACCTTATTAAAAATATATGATTGATAAGCAGAAACCATGAGACGTCTAATGGAATATGGAAGGTTTCTAATAGCACCAATATAATCTTCACCATGTTTAGCAAGATACTTTAACACAGCATACTCATGACTAAGCTTCCTAGGCATAATTTCTAAACCATACTTAAAATCCCATCTTTCCCCAATAATCCTTCTAATCTCCCTAATATTCTCAGATTCATGCGGATATGGACGAGCTATAAGTTCATACACAGCATCTTTAAACTTACCCATCAAAATATATTTACCAATAATATGAGTATTAGGCCTAATGGTACCAAATCTCTGATAACCATAATATGCTGGGAAAAACTTAACTTCACTGAAAAATCTATCGATATCATCCTTAAAAATATCTCTAACAATAATCCTAAACCTATTACCATAAAGCATTCCAGGAATAATCTTAAATGGACGATAACCCAAAATTCTAACAAAAACCCTACCAAATGGATCGTAAAATTTAATCAAGTCTTCATAAAATATATTTCTAGCACATACAAATTGTGCAGTAAACGCACGAGAATCCTTGAAACCAGCAAAAGAAAAAATCTTATAACTCCTACCCAAAAATCTGGCAACAATTCTAATTGCAGAAATACTATCAATACCTCTCTTAACTAAAACAAACCATAAATATTTGTCTCTATCACCTAAAAAATATCTAGAATCTTCAGAAACATGTGCAATAGAACCGTCAAAGGAAATCTCCTCAACAATAAAATCATCTAAAAAAACCTTAATCCTACCACCAATACCACTAAAATTAGAAGTATATGTTTCCATACCAAGCATTTTATCAAGCAAAGGAACATTCATACAAGACAATAATATACTAATAACTCTATTTAAAATTAACATTCTAAAAATTAGAACAAAATAGATGTAATCTAAATCGAAGAAAACGCAGGAATTCTATAAATTGATAAAACTAAACCCTTATATATCGAAATAAGGATAATAACCCCGCTATTTTGGTGAAAATATGAGTAAGAAAATATTAGTAATATTACCACTTATAGTTGCCCTACTCTTAGGACTAGTAGCATACACTTCGCCCGTACAGTCCCAACCCTACTATGAACTAACATTCACATTGAAAGACCAGCTAGGCTATCCACTAAAAGATGTAGATGTAGCAATAGTAATAGTAAACAAAACATGCCCATGCGCACTTGCAGTAGGATTCGGAACAACCGATAGTGAAGGAAAAGTAACAATACCAACAG
>CAZKAY010000145.1:0-2267 GCA_964550975.1 uncultured Thermoproteales archaeon
CAGAAACATCTACTATTATAGCTATCCTCCTAATATTTATCCTACTCATCTCCTCTTCCAGAAATATATTTATTTTTTTATTGAGAAAATTTAAAAGATTCTCTGTTAATGCCCCGGTTTTTTCTAGATGCTCTAGAACTGAAATAAATTCTATCGGATCCTTTAAATATCTTAGTTTTTTAAATGTTATTTCCTCAAATAAATCGTCTCCTAGAATCGTTCTAAACCATCTTGAATGTCTAAGATAATCGTCGGGAACAGATATTTCTGCTAAAACTTTGGCCTGATCAGGATCCTTAACATATTGGAGAACCATGTGAAGTGGTATTTTAAGTCTCTCTACAATTTCCTCTAAACTATATTTATTAAAAATAGTTTTAATCCCCCTATCTGCAACATTTACCGCAAAGATATATGATTTATTGACTATATTTTTATTCTGAATCTTATTTCTTGGAAGCTTGAAGAACTTAAATAACATTCTAAACCTACTTGGAGATATCATATAGGCTCTAGCTATCTCATCCATATTACTATTAGCTATTTTTACGGCTAAAGCATGTCTCAAACGTCTCTTATTCTCCTTAGAGGGATTTAAAACCACATCTGATAGATAAAGTAGGTGTGATAAGGGTAATTTCTGTATAAACATCCATGCTGTGTCACGATATGTTGTTGGAGCATATGCTGATAAAACTACTATAGCTCTACAAAAATTTTTCCTATGATACATTTTTTTCTCATAAACATATTCCATAGTTCTAGCTAGAATCTCATAGTCAACATTTATCGGAATCTCTGTAGCTCCACCTGTAAGAAAACTATATATTATATTTAGACTAACCTCCTTCTCCAACATTTAAATCAATATAAATATTGGTGCAAACATTTATATCTATATACTCGAATTATTAATTATGGCTTCTAAAGTTATAGTCTTTAATAAGGAAATCAATTTACCCATATCTACAGACAATAAAGAGAAGATCTTATCATATCTTAGAGAAGCTTATCCAGATATTTATGAAAAGCTTAGTAAGATTGGTGACTTTGAGATAGTATTTGAGGACGATACTGCAATAATAATTAGGAAAGATGCTATACTGGGATAAAATGTTTGCATTAAAGGGGTTCACTAGATTCCCAATATTTTATTCATCTAATGGTAGAAGTATTCTGGGGGCAAGACCTAAAGACGAAGAAAATTTTGTTAAATATGTTTATAGGTTACCAGATAATAAACTTGTAGCCATAAAATCTATTTCCAATATAAAGCTTGTTAGAAGAATTATTGTTGATAGGATTGCTTTAAATTTCGAGTTAAAAGTAATCGAGCTATATCCTCACTATATATATGTTTATGATGACCTTACTCCAGATACTACGTTTAACAACTATATTGTCAGAGGATTTACGGTAAAGGGGCCTAGACTAAGAGTAATCATACCTTTAATTCCTTTAGCATCACTTGAAAAAGAAGAAATAAACGCCTTCAAATTACTAGTCCATAGGAAGAGAAAACTTAGGGAGTTAGATATGAATACATTTAACTATCTATTAGATAATCTTGGAGTGAAAATCATTGGCAGAAAACCCTGTAATGGTAATATTGCTTTAGCAATATATGATCCATTCCTAGATACAATATATAATGTACTTGTAGATAAAGACTTAAAGGTATTAGATACAAATATATGTTTTGAAACGGATGTGTCTTATTATCTTCCAGAATTCATAGTTTTTATACGGCGAAGTGGAGGAATATATGTTTATCCAGAAGATAGATATGATTGGACGATTAGTGTTTGAGAATGCCTCCGCTTGAGAAGGGTTACAAATATGCCACTCTGAATGGCGCGTATACCCCCCTCATGGAGGCTATATTATATTTACATGCACATAAATATAAATTTTTCTGGTATTAATTCTATTGTTGTTGGTTAAAATCATTAGGTTTATGCCACAGAATCTATTTTAATATATTTATGGATTTTAAGAAAAACTTTTAAGTTTATTTTCTTAATACTATTTTGGTGTAGAAATGGTTTATGGAAATGGTTTTTCTACTATTAGAGCTGATTTAAAGCCCATAATATATTGTATCGGACTAAGTGATGATGAGGCTTCCAGGAGAACTAAAATATTTGTAGATGAAATTAAAAACACTTTTAGTGAAGAAAATATACATGAGCCTCTGGTTGTTAGAGACATTGAAACTGCCCATAGAATATATGATTTCGTTGAGCGTAATATTGATGCAATCATAT
>CAZKAY010000146.1:0-2248 GCA_964550975.1 uncultured Thermoproteales archaeon
ATCTAATAAATATGTTATGTTAAATGTTAAGCCAAACGTATTTTTCAAATGCTTTAGCCAAAGCCCTAATATTTTCCAGCGGTGTAGGTGGATGTATCTCGGCATAGAAGAGTAACCCACCTTCCTTAAACGCCAACATATCTACAACATGTTTAATATATCTCTCTATTTCCTCTGGTCCACCACAGGGAATCAGTTTCTGTCTATCTATATCTAACTGTATTGCTATTCTTTGTTCAATAAGTTTCCTAATATTTTCTAGACCATTTACAGCATCCTGTAGATTGAGAATATTAACTCCGGATTCAACTATCTGATCTACAACCTCTATGATATGTCCATCGGAATGAAGTCTTACATCGAGTCCTCTACTCCTTATCTCACCAAATATCTTTCTATACGATGGATAAATAAATTCTTTAAATGTTTTAGGGGATATCGGCATTCTATCCTGCAAGCCTAGATCATCTCCAAAGGAGAAGAAGTCGATTCCATTAAATTTAAGAAATCTTTTTACGAGCTCAAAATTGTATTCAGTTAACTTTTCTATAAGCTCATATATTTCTGGAGGTTTATATATGAAATCCATCATGAGATTTTTAAATCCCCTTAAATAATATAGTCTTTGAAAGAAGAAACCGTGAGGCATTCCAGCTACAACCAGATTTCCCTCATCTCTAGCTCTTTCCATTCCCTCAAAAATATTATTCCATGAAACTATACCATTGCTTTCTGTAGGTACGCCTTTATCTGGGTCTGGAAGTTGAAAATCTCTAAAATTTTTCCAATCACTGAGAGGATGTTTAACTACTTGACCTTGATATCCCTTAATATTAAAATGCCAGAGACATTTGAATGCATCATATCTATATTCATCAACATATATTATTCCAGGCTTATCCTCATATTTTATCCTACCACGATTAAATCCCAGGAAAAACATTTTATATCTTTCGGCAATTTCTTCAAGTCTCTTCCTATACGTATTCCATAGCGGCCAGAATACAGATATCGTTGTAGGAATATATTCTGGATATCTAAATCTTATAGCTCTTAGAAAATTCTCTCTATAGGATAGATGAGCCATATATTTCTATTAAATAAAAAAATATATAAGTTTATAGAAATGAAATGTAAGCGGTAAAAATGTGTGAGAATAAGTATATAGTAGATTTAATACATATGCTTATAAATAATAGGAAAACGTATTTCTCTAGATTCGATGTACTTAACTCAGAGGGTAGGAAGATTTTAGAAATAATTATACAAAATCTTTTGAAAGAAAACCAAGAGTATCGTAAGATAATATATAAGATTCGAAGAAAACCTACGTTTGAAAATATATTAAAATTGGCAGAAATATTAAATATAGATGTAGGCGAATACAAATATCTAACTTTCAATAATTAATTAGGATTACAAAAATATTTATTCACTTAGTAATAATTATATTATTGGGAGATATTATGAATTTAAAGTTAATTTTAATTGGAATTATAATATTAGTGGTTATCGGTGGCATAGTATTATATATGTATGTTTGGGGAGGAGGGGAGAAAAAGGAAGAAAAACCAGCTACACTAGAAAATATCATTGAAAATGTTCCTAAAACTATAGATGTTACAAGCAGCGCCTTTAGTCAAGGAAACAATATACCAAAACAATATACATGTGATGGAAAAAATATCCCTATACCAATACATGTATCAAATATTCCAAATAAAGCTGTTTCACTTGTATTAATAATGTTCGATCCCGATGCTCCCGGAGGAACATTTATCCACTGGATATTATTCAATATTCCAGCAAGCACTACAGATATAAGTGAAAAATCTGGAATAAAGGGTAGAAATGATTTCGGTAGGCTAGGTTATGGAGGTCCATGTCCTCCACCTGGTTCAACACATAGATACTTTATACGAGTATTTGCTTTGGATAAGCAGCTCAATCTAAATGAAGGAATAGGATTAAGTAAACTATTAAATGAAATGAAAGGACATGTAATAGCCTACGGAGAATTAATGGGTAAATATGGTAGATCATAGTTTAATATTCAATGTTCTATACATTTTTATAATCCTTTAATATAGGTCTATTTTCCCTATCAGGTCTCTATAGTAAATTTAGAATTTTAAATTCACAGTATGTATGAATATGCATAATAAATCTCAGGCTATATTTACTATATTTTATTGATGGATACAAAGCTATTTAAGTTTAATACTATAGTAATGTATGGTGAAAAAAT
>CAZKAY010000147.1:0-2150 GCA_964550975.1 uncultured Thermoproteales archaeon
GATCAATATGAGAACCGGAGAATAAAGAGAATACTAAGAATGGTTAAACATATATGATTTATTCTATTGAGAAGCATGTCTTGTATAAAAGCCCAATCCAATTTTACCACTATTTCAATACTTATCTACTAATATTTTAATTTACTGCTTTTCGTTTTTCTCTCTAACTTCCTTAAAATTTGGTAAATAAAGGGTTTAAGATGGATAGAAAAAGATTAAATATTTGTCTAAAATAATAGTTTTCATTTTAAGTTTGATGAATAATAAAATATATATTTTATTTTATTCAGATAAATATTTATGGAATGGGTATTTTTTAAAAAACTTGTTGGAAGAAAAATTAATAGTGTAGCTGTCCATACATCTTATGGACATTTAGTTGAGCTTTCCCTAAGGATGGGAGGTGATATCGAGAAAAATTTACATGACCTCGGCATCGTTAGAGGAAATGAGATTAGAGAAAATATTTCTGGTAAAAATGTTGAGGAAAAGGTTTTAAATTTATGGACAGCTCTATTCAACTATAAGCCTATTATAAATAGGGAGTGGGGAGGTGATCTATTAATTATAGATGAAAAATGTCCATTATGTACAAATATTAGTGTAGATTTCCATTACTGTAACTTTATTGCCGGAATCGTTGAAGCAGTGATAGGTAAAGAATGTTTTGAGGAAAAATGTAGAGCTATTGGAGATGATAAATGTATATATAGGGTGAAAAAAGTTGTCTAGAAAATTTGTGTTTAAAATAGGTTCATATATAGTTAGATTTAGAAGTAAAAAGGTTAATGCATTACTATATAATCTAATATATGCTGCTAGTGTAGAAGCAGCCTTAGAAAAGCTTGACGAAAAAGATTTAAGTAGAGTTAGAAAGCTTGGATATGATAGTGGTGTAGCATTAATATATGATATGGCTGACAAAGTTCGTCAAGGACTTTTAGGTAGAAATATTGATGAACTTATAGAACAAGGTAAATCTGCATGGTATATATATTTTGGATCGAAGGTTGAAACTGAAGTGGAGAGAAAAGATAACGAGGTTGTAGTGAAGATTAGAGATAGAGAATGCCCATCATGTATGGGTAGAAGATACAATGGATTTTACTGTGAAGCCATGGCTGCTGGACATGAAGGGGCTCAGCATGCAGTAGTAGAACTGTTAAATCTACCAGTAGATGTAGAGGTTCATGAGACAAAATGTATTGCCAGAGGAGATGAATACTGTGAGTTTACAGCTATATATAGGATGAAAAAATGAGGGTAAATATTGGTAAAACTGTTTTAGAAAACCCCTTTCTAGTATCTTCTGGACCCTACAGTGAAACTATTAGAAGTATTGAGAAAGCTTTTAAAATAGGGTTTGGAGGAGTTGTTGCAAAAACATCTTTGCTTGAAAAAGAATACCAACAAATTTTTCCAGGAATACCTCCCAGTGTACCTGTATTTTTCAAGATAGATAGGGATAGAATATATGCTATCGATACATTCGCCCCCCTCCCATTAGAAAAATTTATTCCAAGACTAGCCGAAATTAGGAGAAGATACGGCAAGCCGATATTTATATCCGCCGTAGCATTGAAACCCAAAAGTTTTCTAAAAATAGGTAAGATGATTGAAGAATATGGTTTAGATGGAATAGAGTTAAACTTTAGTTGTCCGGTTCCAAGTTTGCTTATGAAAAAAGCTGCCGGAGGATTTAGTGTATACTATAATACAAAACTGTTCTTAGACTCGGTAAAATATGCTAAAAAGAATGATATAACCGTTGGTGTAAAAATACCTCCCTCCCTACCTCTGTCTCTTCAGGCAGCATATCTTGCAGTAAAATCTAAGGTAGATTTCATTACATTTGGAAATCTATTAGCATTTCATCCAATACCCAGTGAAAATCCATTTGTAAAAATTATCCCTGGGGCCGGTGTAGGTGGAAGACCTTTAAAGGAAGAAATACTTGCATCAATATCCTATTCCTCAGTAATAGTTGATTATAGGAAGACCACTATAATGGTTTCAGGAGGAGTATTATCCGGCAGAGACGCTTATCATTACTATTTGTTTGGTGTAAGAGCATTTCAAATTACCTCAATGCTTGCATTAAAGGGATACTCCTATTTTCCAAAGCTTTTAAAAGAATTTAATGAAATTGT
>CAZKAY010000148.1:0-2011 GCA_964550975.1 uncultured Thermoproteales archaeon
CAATAGGCATGGATACTATTTTCCCCTTACTCCCCTCGATGAGAGTCCTGATGGGCTCGCCCTTATTTAAATTCTCACAAAGTCTCTTGGCTATACTGTTAATGGTAGCGCTTAAGGCGGCGACCGCACGTTCATCCATTCCGGATGGGAGCATTGACGTGATCATTAATCCATCTGATCTAGCGAATGCACATCCAAGAATATCTCCTCCAAGAGTTTCTGAGAGATCTTTCAATATTTTTTCTAAGCCTGTCCTAAGGCTCATGCTAATTACATTCCACGAGAGGTTTAAAAGCTTTTTCTAGAAACTTAAACTAAACTTTACCTTCAATCTCCCGGAATGTTTCATGGAGAGCTTCTTCAAGAGACTTTATATCATCTCTATTTATCAGGTATGGTGGGAGGAATCTTAGGACGTTTAATCCGGCTCTTAATGCGAGCACGTGTTTCGACTGAAGGATTCTCAGCGCTTTAGCGGGATTAAATCTCAATTCAAGCCCGATCATTAACCCTAATCCTTTAACTCTTCTCACAAGTCTCGGATACTCTTCGATAATCTTCTCAAGCATATCCTTGATGGTCTCACCCATCCTCTTAGCTTTCTCAACCACTGCTTCCTTCATTAATGTCTCAATTCCCCCCTTCATGGCCGCCAACGCCATCGGATTTCCTCCAAAAGTCGATCCATGCGCTCCTATGCCGAGCTTTGCCCCGATCTCCTCTGAGAATGATACCACGCTTAATGGGAATCCTCCGCCAATACATTTACCGGCGACCATGATATCTGGCCGAGTTTCCGCTCTCATATGCGCCCAAAGTATTCCCGTTCTCCCAAACCCCGATTGAATCTCGTCGATGATCATCAAGGCTCCGACCCTATCGCATGAATCTCTAATGGATCTGAGAAACTCTTTCGAGGCAACCGTCAATCCACCTTCCCCTTGAACGGGTTCGACGATTATCGCCGCAACATCCTCATCGATCTTCTTCTCAAGAACATCAACTCTATTATATGGGAGGAAATCCACGTTCCACGGGAATGGATCATATCCCGCCCTATATCTCGGATTCCACGTAACTGCCAAGGCGCCCATACTTCTTCCATGAAATGCGTTTATGAATGAGATGAACTTCTTTCTTCCAGTCACTCTTCTGGCGGTCTTTAAAGCGAGTTCGATTCCTTCAGCTCCGCCATTGAGCATGTAGAAGTATGTGTGATTTTTGGGGAGAATTTTCTCCAAGAGCTTTATAGATTCTTCCATTATCTCGGTGTCGAAGGTTGGAGATGCTATCATGATCTTCTCAAGCTGCTCTTTGATAGACTTGATCACGTAAGGGTTTCTATGGCCTAGAAATCCGACTCCATGAGCAGTGTGGCAATCCAAGTATCTCCTACCCTCAGAATCCCAAACATATTGTCCCTCACCCTTAACGAGTTTTAAGCCTCTGGGAGCATAGAATCGCATTAACTTCAACATGTCCTTTCTCTCCAGCTTTGAGGAGATCTTTTGTTTTGATCCTAAAAATGTTTACCTCTTATAGTATTGTATCGTCGATTCTATCATCTTTCTTGAGAGATCGTATCCAGTAACCCTCACCACATTCTTGTACTGTGGAATCCCATTAAGTTCTAGGACTAGATTTTGATCTCCTTTTTCAACTAAATCGACTCCTAAAATCCCGCCGCCCATCACCTCTCCAGCCCGCTTAACGAGTTCCACCTGCTCAGGGGTTAAATCGGCCTTAACAGCTCTTCCGCCAAGGGCCGTATTGGTCTTCCACCTAGAGCTAACCCTGTAAATTGCGACAGGTACATCGCCCCAAACATAGTAAGCTCTAATATCTCTCCCAGGCTTCTCAACATACTCTTGAAGATAATGGATCTTGAAATGCGGGCTTTGCATATTCTCTCTAAGTTCTAGAATCTCTTCAAGGCTCTCTTGATCGAGGGCTCTACAAATCATTCTACCCCAGCTACCATAGATCGGCTTCACCACAAGCGGGTAGCCAA
>CAZKAY010000149.1:0-1992 GCA_964550975.1 uncultured Thermoproteales archaeon
TTTCAAAGCTAAGCTTACCAAAACTTTTAATTACAACTTTTTTACCAAACCTATACCACATTTCAACCATTTTCCTAGTTATTATCATCGATGAAAAGAATTTTAATACCTCTTTTCTTCCATATCTCTCACCGGCAAGCTGTGTTTCAATACCGATTTTTCTCCTATCGATAGTTTCCCTAGCAATTCTTGCAATGGTTTTTAATGTATCAGTTAATCTAGGTATCAATATAAGCTCTATAGCTTTAGAGAGAGAATCATAGGTTAAATGATATTCCCTACCAATATAATCTGTCAAACCAACTGTATGTAAATCATCTAAATACTTTCTAGCAGTATTTGGACTTATATTTAAAGCCTTAGCAATTTCTGTAGAAGTACTACTACCCATTTTCTCCAAGTAGAGATATATCTCCTGTGCAGTTTCTTCAAGACCTAATGAATATAAAATCCATCTTTTCACAAGATCTATATCATCTAGAGATTTTAGTTGTTTAAGTCTCCTAATCTTCCATTCAGCGATTATCTCAAATATACCTGTTTCACTCATTTACATCTCCTCTACAATTATAGTATTAACCTTTATATCCACACCATTAGCTCTATCTCCAACTATAATAGTTTTGCCATCAAATGTAATAATCTCGATAATTCTATCCCAATAATCATAGCTTTTTACAATTCCTCTCTCTTCAATACCTCTTTCAGAATCCGGAATAACACCTATAACTCTAATCCTAATCTTACTCTCACTATCTAACATATCCCTATATCTAGTAATAAAATCTCTAACATTGCTAAATATTTTGCCTCTAAAACTATTCTTCTTAACACGCAGAGAAGAATCAACCTTCGCTATCATTTGCAATGTATCTGTAAGTCTAGGAATAAGATTTCCAATGATAGATTCGGAAAGAGTTTTTCTTATAAAATACGCCTTTCCAATCTTATCTATCAATCCATAACTATATAGTCTATCAACTATATCCTCAACCTCCTCTAAACTTAATCCTACATTATCAACTATTTCATCTACTGTAATCATATTTTTTCTCTCAATTAAAAGAAATATATTTTGGGCTTTCTCATCAAAACCAAGTGAATATAAAATCCATCTTTTACATCTCTCCTCATAATTTTCCTTAGGTCTAGGGGAAGGAGGATTAAGTTTCCTAATTCTCCATTCCATAAAAATAATACACTCATTCATTTTTAACTTCAACTCATATTTTTTTGAGTTTAAATAAAATTTTCTATATTTTAAATAATAAAATCATATATAAATATTTTGCTGGCGATCGATGAAGCACTTATAAATCTTAAAGTCTTTAATTATATTTATGAGCAATAGAAGGGGTTTTATATGTGGTGTTCTAGCCGTATTTCTCTGGTCTACAGTTGCATCTGCATTTAAGTTTTCCTTGAGATACATAGATTATATACAACTACTTTTTTACTCGTCTCTTACATCCATATTCACACTTTTTCTAATAATTATTATACAGAGAAAACTATATCAGTTATATAGTGCGCTTTCTAAAAATCTCATGTATTCAATTTTATTAGGATTTTTAAATCCATTTCTCTACTATACCGTATTATTTAAAGCATATTCTATACTTCCTGCACAAGAAGCTTTAGCTCTAAACTATGTTTGGCCAATAGTCTTAGTAATATTTTCAATAATATTTCTGAAGGAGAGGGTTAAAGCATATAGTTTAATATCTCTCCTAATCGGATTTATAGGTGTATTAATTATCTCTAGCAGAGGTAATATACTTAGCTTTGGATTTACTAGAATTGATGGAGTAATATTAGCTTTAGGCAGCTCCATTATATGGGCATCTTACTGGATTTTAAATATCAGAGATAATCTTAACCCAGTTATAAGACTTTTCCTAAACTTTGCATTTGGACTATTTTTCTCATTCCTAACCGTTATCCTATTCTCCAATATTTTCAATATAAATCTTATCGGAATCCTTGGATGCA
>CAZKAY010000150.1:0-1986 GCA_964550975.1 uncultured Thermoproteales archaeon
CCTTATCATCTTGATCTTTCAATAGATTTCATAAATATCCAACATAACTATATACCTTCTATTAACTGGAACTAAAGATATTTAGGAAAAATTTATATTATTCTAAGCCTTATTTGTAAAGAAGTTAAATTATATATGATAAATAAGGGATAAGTATGTCTAGTAGAAAACCTCATTTAAATTTAATAGTAATAGGGCATGTAGATCATGGAAAAAGCACAATGATGGGACACTTTTTCTACGACTTAGGAGTAGTTGATGAAAGAAAGTTTAAAGAGTTAGAGGAGCAAGCTAAAAAAATGGGTAAGGAATCATGGAAATATGCATGGATATTAGATAGATATAAGGAAGAAAGAGAAAGAGGATTAACAATAGATTTAGCATTTCTAAAGTTCGAGACAAAAAAATACTTTTTCACACTAATAGATGCTCCAGGACATAGAGACTTTGTAAAGAACATGGTGACAGGAGCATCGCAGGCTGATGCCGCTATACTTGTAGTCTCAGCAAAACAAGGAGAATACGAAGCAGGCGTAAGTCCCGAAGGCCAAACAAGAGAACATATATTTCTAGCTAGAACTATGGGAATAAATCAATTAGTGGTATGTATAAATAAAATGGATACGGTAAACTATAGTCAAGAGCGATATGAGGAAGTAAAAGCAGGAATCTCTAAACTATTAAAAATAATTGGCTACAAAGTTGAAATAATACCATTTATACCAACTTCTGGAATATATGGAGACAATTTAGTAAAAAAGAGTGAAAAGACTCCATGGTATAAAGGACCTACACTATATGAAGCATTAGATACATTTAAGGAACCGCCGCGTCCCATAGATAAACCCTTGAGAATTCCCATTCAAGATGTATATGGAATAAAGGGTGTTGGAACGGTTCCTGTAGGAAGAGTAGAGACTGGTGTATTGAAGGTTGGTGATAAAGTAGTATTTATGCCGTCTAAAAAGATTGGTGAAGTAAAATCCATTGAAACACATCATCAGCGTATTGAAAGGGCTATTCCCGGAGATAATATTGGATTTAATGTAAAGGGTATAGCTAGAGATGAAATTAGGAGAGGAGATGTATGTGGCCACATAAATAATCCTCCAAGTATTGTAGAAGAATTTGTTGGAAGGATCATAATACTATATCATCCTACCGCTATTGGTGCCGGCTATACCCCAGTATTACATATCCATACAGCTACGGTGCCGGTGCGATTTGAGGAACTTATTCAAAAATTAGATCCAAGAACTGGATCGGTTATAGAGGAGCATCCATCGTATCTTAAGCAGGGAGATGCTGCTATAGTTAGATTTAAACCACTAAAACATATAGTTGTAGAAAAGTTTTCAGATTTCCCGGCCTTAGGTAGATTCGCTATACGTGATATGGGTAGAACCATAGCGGCTGGAACAGTAATTGAGATAAAGAAGGTTTCACAATAATTCATAACAAATATATAAGGGTAGATATAGTGTGCCGAGGTTCGTTAGAATAAAACTTGTAAGTACATCATTAAACGACTTAAATGAGATATGTAGTGAAATAAAAAATATTGCTAAACGTACCGGAGTAAAGATTAGAGGTCCTATACCACTTCCAACGAAGAGATTATTGGTAACTGTTAGAAAGGCTCCGTCCGGTGAAGGTACGCATACATTTGATCATTGGGAAATGAGGGTTCACAAGAGAATTATTGATATGGATGCAGATGAACGGGCAATGAGGCAACTAATGCGAGTAAGAGTACCACGGTCTGTAAAAATCGAATTAGAATTTAGATAATTTCTTGTTTTATTACGATTAACATCTTTTTTCACTTACCCTTTATAAGAAGATTAATAATATCAGAAAAGTATTTAAAAATTAAACATATATTTTAACTGTGAGGCCGGGGTGGCCGAGTGGACTAAGGCGCAGGCCTGGAGAGCCTGTGTCCCTTATGGGACGCGTGGGTTCAAATCCCACCCCCGGCGTATA
>CAZKAY010000151.1:0-1819 GCA_964550975.1 uncultured Thermoproteales archaeon
CTAAAATTAAATACATTTATTTATATGCTTATTTTCTAGGTCAGTATAGCTTATTCTCTTCTTGACAATATGTCTAGTTATTAGCAAAAATATTCCATAAGAAATTCCGACAATGCTCATCCCTCGTGTATCGTCTAATCTGTTTTTATCAAGTTCTTGAAGTGGTGCTAAGATGATTAGGAAAGCCAGAATTCCGCTGATTAAAGCTAGTTTTTCCATAGGATTCAGCCATTCATAGTTTGATAGAATCCTGTACATAAAGTATAGTACTATAATTTCTATAACCACCATTAAAATTGGAGGAACTAGGTGGGGCATAACCCACATTGATAATAAAAAGTATGAGCTCCATCCAAAGCCTAAGATAAAATAATATGCTGTATTTTTAAATTTCAGAGTTGGTTTAAAGAAATTATATTTTGAAACCTTATATGCTAAATAACCGATTATGAAGACTATTATTGTTAGAAATATGTAGTGAAGAAATGTTGGCTGATATTTTGTAAGTACTAAATTGCCAAAAATTATATCCAGTAAAAAGATGATGGCAATCAGTTTAATGGAAAAAATTCTTATCCACGATTCCTTCCTTATCTTATAGAAAATCAATTCAGTTATTTGAATAGGTATGACGATACTATATATTGCATGATATATAGTTAATTTTAAAGTCCATATCCAATTTACTCCCCAAAACCTGCCATATACTCCAAGTATACCTAAATCCATCCAATTAGGGTCAAAGAAACTTTTCACCATAAATCCTTCCTCAATAATCCCATATATTGCTCCTAAAAGAATCAATGAAATAAAATTTTTACCCCATGCTATGTTTATTTCCCTCACCAATACTGCTCCAAAACCATATAATACTATAAGTACTATGAATCCCAGTGGATTAAAAAACTCGCTTGGAGGAACTGATCCAGATAATAATTCAGCGGTTACGGGAGCTAAAAATATTAGAAAGATGACCGCTATTATTTTCTCCTTCAAAAATTCACCCATATCTATATTTCAAAACATTTTAATAAAATTTCGTTTACTCAAATTTAATACTATTAAATAATTTCGAAAGATTTTTTATAAGTATTCATTATATTAGTATTGTAGGGATTAAATATGGTTGAGGAGAGTCTACCTGTTTCTGAGAAATTAAAGGTTCTTGATAGTGTCACGATATATAAGACTGAGAAATGGTGGTCTGCAGTAGCATTGATAGACTCCTTTGGAAGAAAACAGATATCACTATATGTTTGGATAAAACGTGGAGATAAATGGAAACGTAATCAAAAATTCACTATACATAATAGGGATGAGTGGAGAAAAGTTAAAGAAGGCATTGAAAAATTCATTTCAAATCTAGAGTATTAGAGAATAATAAATGGAAGATATATCAAGCATCACATATTAAATGTGTTATAAAAATTTAAATTTTTATAACACATTTAATAGCATTTATTCAATATAACTGTCGATAAACCGTTAAAAATAACTGCAAATTGGGTAAAACAATATTATTTAAAGCTTGAGACGGATTTTGGAGAAGCATATGGGGAAGGTTGGTATGATGAAAATAGTTATGCAACTATATCTATAAGTACTGAAAAAATACCTTTAGAAGGAATACTTGGAATGCTTGGAGCATACTATGAATTTAAGGGATGGATGCTTGAAGATGAGAATCTTGGGAAAATAAGTCAAATAAAAATGGATTCCCCGAAAACGTTGAAAGCTGTATGGGAGACAGTATATCCGCCGCAGATATATCTAATCATAGCAATACCAGTATTGATAATAATAGTAGTATTAATAATAG
>CAZKAY010000152.1:0-1795 GCA_964550975.1 uncultured Thermoproteales archaeon
ATCTCAACCTTCCTTTTATCCCTATATGTTTTCTCCTCTGAAAGCCTATCCTCCCCATAAAATTGTCTAGACATCGCATTGGTCATTGATATCGCTTCCTCAACAGACTTTTTAAGCGAATCATATGTAACATCATTTGTAGATGCGATACCCCAATTTCCCTTACTTAAAACTCTTACACCTGCTCCAATAGAATTAATATAATTTACCTGTTTTAATAAAGTGTTTTCAGTACCAATAATTGTCCCCCAAACTCTTTCTCCACGAATCTCTATAAACTCCACACCATATTTACTGAAAATCTTTGTAGAAAAATCTCCAATAAATTCTATAGACATTATTACACCATAATAATATATGGTGACAAAGATTTTAAATATAATGGATAGAAGTGGCCGAAACTTGGTTAAAAATTTATATTAAGCAATATTAGATAAAGTGTATGAGAGCAGTATTATTCGACTTTGATGATACGCTTATAGATACTACAAAAGTTGTGGGGATCGCATTAAATAGAGTTGCATACATGCTCTATAAATATCTTTTAGAAAGAAAAATACATGTAGATTTAAGTATATTAGAGAAAAATGTTAGAGAAATTAGTGTTGAAATGAATTTTAATAGAATTTATGATAGAAATATTTGGTGGATAGAAGTATTGAGGCGAAACAATATAAATATTACTCCAGACAAAGATTTTCTAGAAAAAGTTACAAAAACATTTTGGTATATATTGTGTAACGCAAAACCATATAGAGATACTATACCTATACTTAATTATCTTAAAGATAAAGGATATTTAATCGGATTAGTTACCGATACAGATCATTACCCAGGAATGAAGAAATATAGGATTAGGAAAAGTGGGTTAGAAAAATATTTTGATGCAATCATTATTGCAGGTGAAGATGTTCCTGAAATAAAGCCTTCACCAAAACCATTTGAAAAAATACTTGAGATATTAAATGTGAAAAGGGATGATGCGATTATGGTTGGAGATAAACCTTTCACAGATATAGAGGGGGCTAAAAGAGCTGGATTAAAAACAGTTTTAATTGTTAGAAAAAAATGGGATTATAATATAAAGCCAGACTACACAATTTATAGATTAATGGAATTGAAAAATATTCTCTAAACGAATCAAGCCCGTAAAATTCTAGATCTTCTAAAATTTATTTTAATGACTTTATTAATCTAAGAATTCTATTAAATTCATTTTTTGGCAAGCTTTTTGCATAATTTCTCCCAATTATGCTAGCTATTCCAGAAAAAGCTCTTTCATCATATGATGCTATATATTCTATACCATAATTTCTTAAAGTATAGATTAAAAAGGCATCTGTAAAGCTAAGTTTTTTATCAGAATATCTTTCCAATATACTTATTGTCTCACTATAGCTCTCTGAATCCAAGAAAATTGTTTTCACATCAATTTTATTTAGAATTTGTAGAAAACCTACTGCTGTATTAAAACCTATTCTGTATCGAAGTAAAGTATATGTTTCAGATAAAACTAAATCTGTCGTATAGGGACATCCATATCTTCCCTCAAATATATGGGTCAATAGACATATAGAATCCATATGATGTATATCAAGCCTATTATAAAATGCATAAAAGACTCCCGTATCTATTAGAATACTCAATTCTCTTCGCCATACAATATTTTATCTACATTCTCAGAATCATATTTTCCACCATTCCCAGCCATTTTTAACGTCTTTAAAAATATTTTAGGATCGCCCTTAAATTTATCAAGCTCCTTATAGGATGACTTAATCAATAATAATATCAA
>CAZKAY010000153.1:0-1708 GCA_964550975.1 uncultured Thermoproteales archaeon
CTATCATCTCTATAAGCACACTATTAAAAATATTTTCCTATACTTTTTCTAAAGGTTAAAGACTAATTGTATAGCGTAATAGGAAAAAATCGACCTCTATCCATAAAATATATAACTTACAACCAAATTTAAAATATGGATAATCTTTAATTGTATATAATATGCTAGCCCCGGTCGTATAGCCAGGTCAAGTATACCGGCCTTTCGAGCCGACGACCCGGGTTCAAATCCCGGCCGGGGCATATTTCTATAATTTTTGAATAATTTATATAGAAATCTATTGTTTTGTCAAGACTGCCAATATATTTACTTATAATTTTTTTCATTTATCTTCCATTGACGATAAACTATCCTTCATATTATTAACTTTCCTTAGAAAATTAGAGTTTATAAATACTCTTACCAAAATAGTAAGATAGAAAAATCTTTTAACCATAAATGGTTTAATTACATCTATAATTATATCCCATATTTCTTTACAAGTCTTATATGAAATTTACACTGAAATTAAATACTTATTTTAGTTAGAAAAAAGAATATGATACATATCCTACAACAATTAGAATATATAGCCTAAACATATTACTTTCTAAAACTCAATAAAAATAGTAGCGGGGCGAGGATTTGAACCTCGGACCTCGGGGTATCTCCCTTAGGGTTATGAGCCCCGCGGGATAACCGGACTTCCCTACCCCGCTTTAGAATCCATATTATATGATGTAATAGTGATTTTTAAATTTATCGATTCTTGAAGAGATATGCTAGGACAGCTTTAGCTGTATGCACTCTATTTTCAGCTTGTGTCCATACTATAGAATGCCTAAGGTCGTCGATTACTTCATTTGTTACTTCTTCATTTCTATGTGCTGGTAAACAGTGCATGAATATATATTTTTTCTTTCTTACATGTTTTAATAGCGTTGAACTTACTTGATATTTAGGTATGAATATTTTTCTCCTCTTTTCACTTTCATTTTCAAATCCCATGCTTACAAATACATCAGTGTATATTATATCAGCTTCTTTTACGGCCTCTGAGGGGTTATCCGTAACTTTAATTGTAGTATTTGTTCTCTCCATAAATTTCTTAACTCTTTTTAAGAGCACAGGTGCAGGTGAATATTGTGGTGGCGATGCTATTATAAGATTTATTCCAAGTTTTGCAGATGCAATTATTAAAGAATTTAGTACATTACTTGTTCCATCACCTATGAACGCTATAGTAAGATTATTTAATTTTTTAAAATATTCATATATCGTAAAAATATCTGAAATCGCTTGAAGAGGATGAAAACTATTGCTTAATGCATTTATTATTGGTATTTTTGACCTCATTGCAGCTTGTTCCAATAATTTATGCGAATATACTCTTGCTATAAGAGCATCAAAATATCGTTCATATACCTTTACTGTATCTAAAAATGTTTCCCCTCTCTTCAACTGTAATTGTTGTTGAAAGAAAATATAAGGACATCCCCCTAATTCTTTTATAGCTATAGATAGGGACGCTACAGTCCTAGTAGATGGTTTTTGAAATATTAATGCAATATTTTTACCATTTAATATGTTAACATATCTTATACCTTTTTTCCTCATTTCCTTAAAAATTCTGCTAAGGTTAATTATTTTGAAAAAGTCATCTCTTTTCAAATCAAATAACGTTAATAAGTTTTTCATAGGCCTCCTCTATTTTTCTAATACTTTTTAT
>CAZKAY010000154.1:0-450 GCA_964550975.1 uncultured Thermoproteales archaeon
TAGTAAAGGACTATAGGCCTCTATATAGATATTGGGATGAAGTTGAAAAACTTGGATTAAAAAAGCCAGTGATTGAAAGAGAAGACATAGAGTTTGTAGAGAATCTTATTAAAAGAGAAGGTATAGTTAACTTAAGTATAATATATAGAAAACTTGTAGATAGAGTTGAAAATAGGATTAAGATGAATATAGCTGTTAAGGTGTATAGAGACCTAGGGTTAAATATACCTCCAATACTTGCAAGAAGAAAAATGGCGGAAATTCTTGCTGGATGGATAATTGAAGCATGTGATACATTCAATATAATAAAGATACGTAGGAGATAAAATAAATGAAAATTATGTTTATAAGCGACCTCCATTATTCGTCTAAAAGTAGTGAAATAGAAGCATTTAAATGGCTTAAAAAAATTGTTAAATACCATATGCCTGAATACCTACTCTCGGCCGG
>CAZKAY010000154.1:460-1651 GCA_964550975.1 uncultured Thermoproteales archaeon
ATGTATATTGAAAATAGGTGAGTTAAATATTGTTGGTATAAATGGGATAATAGCCGAAAGAAGGAGGATGAGAAAAGGTGTTCCGAGAAAAAGACCTGAAGATTTTATTAGAATAGCTAGAAGCATTGATAATAAAAATATAGATATTCTGTTAATACATGAATCCCCTCCATTTCCAGAGTATAGAGGGTCTATGCATTTTAGAAGATCCTTAAACTCAATACTAGGCGTAATTAGAATTTTAAAACCCAGAATAATTATAAACGGGCATCTACATTTTTCTCCATATACAGCCATATATTGTGATAAATATATTTATATTAGAATTATAAGTTCACAGGATTCCAGGTATTATGCAATCTATGATGATGAAAAAATAAAAATATATTGTGATTTCAGTGAGATTGTCAGTCTATATTGGTAGACTCATAGTTTTTTTAATTTTCTTTAAAACAACGCATGTTAATGTTTTATCTACACCCTTTATTTCTCTAAGCTTATTTACAACAAATTCTCCAAGACTATTCACATCTTTTTCAACAACCTCTATCATTATATCCCATTCTCCAGCAATAATATATACTCCTTGTACTTGGGGTAGAGATGCAATTTCCCTGGCAACATTTTCCTGTGAAGTTATACCAGGTTTATATGATGCAAGTATAAATGCCCTTACATAATATCCTATTTTCTCCTCATCTAAGACTGCATGATACCCCTTTATATATCCTTCTCTCTCGAGTTTTCTTATTCTAGAATATATTGTGGAAGCCGGTAGTCCAATTACTTTTGAAAGCTCCCGGCAACTTTTGCTTGAATCTTCTTGAATTAATCTTAGTATCTTAATATCTTTTTTATCCATGACAATATATATGGATATAAAATTTATAAATTTTTCGCTAATAATATGTACATATTAGAATTTTTAACAAAATTTTCTGAAAAACTTTTTTATATACATTTGATATTATATGAATTATGCAGACCTATATAGACATCATATCCTATTTAAGGAGAAAAGAGATTATACCTATACTAAGGATACAAACTACTGTTTTAAAAGAAATACAGAATTTTATGATTTCAAAGGGATTTATAGAATTAATGCCAGTCATAACTTCCAAAATGACCGACCCCTTGGCTCCTGACCCTGCAAGCACAATTAAAAAGTTTCCAGTAATAGTTTACAAT
>CAZKAY010000155.1:0-1621 GCA_964550975.1 uncultured Thermoproteales archaeon
GATTGCAGAAAAAGCTGTATGAGAATATGAATAAAATTTATCTCAAAGAGGTTTTACCTCGTCTAAAAAAATTATTTTCAAAACATAGCGACATAGAGCTTGCAATACTATATGGCTCTATTGTTGAAAGGGGATATAGTATTCATGATATAGATATCGCTGTAAAAATGTATGAAAGAGATGATAAACTCCTGTCCCTTGGAGAAATAGTTGTGGAGATAGCGGATAAACTTAACATAAGAGAGGATCAAGTAGATATAGTTGATCTAAACAATATATCGATTCCCCTACTCTGGAAAATTTTAAAAAACGGTATAATAGTTAAAGAAAATAAATCTATAATTAAATATTTAAAAAAGAGGGTTGAAGCATATCCAGATATAAATATCGAGATAAAAATGTGGAGAAACTTCGATCCAAACCCAAAAATAGATAAAAATATACTGATTTCAAGGATAGAGGAAATTAGAAGGAACAGAGATTTTCTCAAAAAAGAAATATTAGATAAAAGATGTGAGGAATTAGATTATAAAGATATATTGGCTATGGAGAGAGCAGTACATAGAATTATAGAGTCAATGCTAGACATATGTAGACACCTAGTATCAGTATATTCACTAGGATTAGTTGAAAGCTATGGAGAATATCCAAAAAAACTAGCTGAAAAGAAAATAATTCCACAAAAACTTGCAGAAAAACTAGTAAAATTAATAGGATTAAGAAACATACTAGTCCATAGATACCTAAAAATAGATACAAAAATACTATACAATACATCAGAGAAAATATGTGGAGAAATAGCAAACCAATTTATAGACTGGGTTAAAAAGATAGACCCATAACAATATTATACTTTATACAATTTACTACTTAGACCTAAAGGTATAAAAATCCAATATCTTTATCTTTACATTAAACTGTTTAAAAATCTCCATGATAGGTTTTAAGTTTTCTGCAGGAATAATTATACATCCATCACCCAGTTTTCTACCACCAAGCATATCTAAGAGACCATATTTCCCTAACTTTCTTTTACCATACAGCTTATATAAAATTTTCATCTTATCTCTCTGCTCAAGCATACTTAAATCATATACAATAAGCTTCCACTGATTTAAAGGTCTTAAAAATGCTGGAAAAGGATATTTAGCATAAAGTATCATACCATCTTTATAAATTTCAATTAAAAATGTCGGCTCACTGTTTAAAACTCGTCAAAACTCTTCGGAATCATATGAATCAGCAACTTTAGCTTTCCAACAGCCTTAAATAAATCATCCCACCTACTCCACATACTCCCCTTATCCTTAAATATAACCAGTATATCGTAGTCTGAATATTCGTCAAAATCTCCTCTAGCAATACTTCCAAACAATATAACACCAATAACCTCCTTAAATGAAGATATAATCTCAACCAATCTACTTAAATCGGACTCCAGTTTACCTCCCAATTTCATTCAAAATCACCAATACCCTTCTAGCACGCTTACCATCAACTCCATACCTTAACATACCATAAACCTCTAAAGCATATCAATTACCCTGATAGATAAGAAAATATCTCTTCACCTTAGCAATTAAGTTTTACACATTATATAAGAAAATTCTTATATATAAGG
>CAZKAY010000156.1:0-1590 GCA_964550975.1 uncultured Thermoproteales archaeon
CTTTAAAATATTTAATGTGGAGATTTTTAAAATAGGTGTATAGCCGAGAAATATATGACTATATTTTTCCAGTATTTCAGGATTTCTCTCAACATTTTTCTCTGTAATAAAATCTATTCTTATTCCAGCATCTCTACTTAAGGTAATATATGTATAGATTAATGGAAGATAACCATAGGAAAGGATGGAATTATAGGACACAAGTATTGCTTTATCACTGCTATATTTTTCTCCCCTTATTTCATTAACCCTTTTACACATTTCAAGCATTTTTCTCCATCGTTCAGGACATCCATATTTAGTATATTTTGTATCTATTTTAACCCAGAGACCCATCATGAAATCATGTTCAGCTGCATACCAACCTATAGAATCAGAACCACAGTTTACCGCATCCATCGTCCACGACTCTATTTGCTCTAATGTTGGAGCATACCCAAGCATAATTTTATGTCCTTGAAGAATAGTCCATATAGGCTTATTTGTTAAACACCGTAGAAAACTTGTTTCAAATGCTACAATATTATCTAGTACTCTGGGATATTGATGCCATCCTGGATAAACATCATGAGCAACTATATCAACTGCATTAATTACACCATATATATCAACTGGATTGTCTATTGAGGGGAAGATAGCTGGTATATGTAAAACTATAATAGACTTTATGTCTGGATAAAATTTTTTATACTTAGAGATAACAGTTTTCAAATAATCTATATATTTTTCTCCAATCCATTCACAAAACTTTTTAGCTGTTTCATAATTCCATCGACCTTTCACTCTACCCCTTTCAGGAAGCCTATATCCGGTTTCCTCTTCAAATAAATCATTGTATTCGTCTCTAATGCGATCAATCGAGAACTCCCATGTATAGTATGGTTCATCATCAATATAAATTCCATATATTCCTTTTATATCCTTAATTTTTTTAAGTGCATTAATAATTATATATGCATGTTTCTCCGCAACCTCTTTATCAATAAATAGTTTATGCTTTCTACCACGCCAACCATAAATGATACATTTAATACCATATTTCCTATAGGCCATCTCAATAAACTCTCTGGCTTCCTCAGCTATTTCATCGTTCTCATATATATCGGGTAAAGTGTATTTAGAGCCTGCCATAACAATATAGCCTATACCATATTTATTAAGTTCCTTTAAAGCTTTTTCAAGTTTCTCAAAATCCCAGTCTCTAAAAAATATGAATGATTCTATTCCTCTCCCCATGAATCAAATTAATTATAAAGACTTACTAAAAAATATTATGAACTAGAAAAATTAGTGAAATATTATTAGGATTAAATAGTTATATTTTTCCATATATTTTATCCAAAGCATTTTCTTTACATTAATTTCATTAACCAGCTCTATCTAGCTTTTGTATTAAGAAATAATATTGATTTATAATTTAACCCAATAAAATCGAAAAAATTATTATTTTAAAAAATGTTGTTTTGTATCCGCAAAACAACAAAAAATGGGTGAATATGAGATTATTAAAATCCTATTTATTTCGATTTTTGACGAAAACTGCCTTAACTTTAAAAAATTCCTGGACAAAATCACCCAGGACAATTATAT
>CAZKAY010000157.1:0-1505 GCA_964550975.1 uncultured Thermoproteales archaeon
TCATCAACTATAGCTTTCTTCACAAGCCATAATGTTACCGCTATTGCTAAAAATTGATATAATATATATCCATCTAAATTTATTTCTACAAAAAATGATATTATCGGAAAAATTAGCATTATACTTTGAACTATTCCAGATACTAGATTTGAAACACCGAATTTAACATATCCTTTTTTAGCTCCAAGTATTGCTATCCCGTGCTCAGGCACACTTCCAGCAAAAGCTATAATTGTTGCAGTAACAACGGGATGAATACCATATTCAAATATAATTTTCTCACTTGTAGATGATATTAATTCCGCGCCTACAATTAATCCGGCTAATCCTAGAATTAGTTCCAAAATACTTATATAGCTAAAACTATCTCCTCTCATGTTTTCTCTTTTAGAAGATTTTATCATAAAGTAGAGATATCCAATATATGCTAAGAGGAGGAATAATGAAGCTTCAGACGGTAGTCTCGTAGACCCTTGAAATACATTTAAAATTATTCCTAACCCGAATATTAATACTGAGAATGCTATTGTAAGTCTCATAATATCTATGTCCCATTCTAATTCTTCCCTTGGAATAACTATGCATTTTCTCTCCTCCTTGGTTATTATGACTACTAGTATACCTAATAATAATCCATTAAAGGCTGATGCAAGCATTATTGTAAGAATGGCTATTTCTCTCAATTCTGGATGAAATGCCATAAATGTTGCTAAAATTGCTTCTGGAAGATTTGATGAAATACTTGATATAATTCCAATCGTATATTCTGAGACGCCAATCTTATATGCAATACTATTTATTCCATATACTATTGGATCGCTTGAAAAATATATTATGGCTAAACTAAGTATAATTATGCTTATTTGTAAAGCTATTTCATCTATTTCAATAAATATTAGCGATATACATATAGGTATAAGTATTATAAGTATATAGATATTTTTCTTAAACACAATATCTCACTCAACTATGTTTATAGGAATGTATTTAGACTATAAATTTTTATGCATTTATATTTTGGGGTAAATGTTGAGAAACAAGTCTGTGGTTTTTTATGGATCAACAGAGAGTAGGACACCTAGTATCAAGGATTCAATTATAGGTAAATTCGATGAAATTATCGAAAAACTAGGTATACTTAATGTAGTTAGAAATAAGGTTGTAATGATTAAAACGGATTTAGGATATAGTTCATTTATATCTACGATTCATCCATATATTATTGGTAGAATTGTTAAAAAAATTAAGGATGCCGACGGAAAAGTATTTGTATCGGATACGCTTGAAAACTATAGAGAGGCTGTATATAGAGGATATACTCCAGAGGTCATAGGCTGTCAGATATATCCTATAGCAGGGATTAGAGATGGATATTTCTATGAAAGATATGTTGACTATAAGGGTTTAAACATATTACAGCTCGGTGGATTTTGCAGGGAGGCAGATATATTACTTGCAATATCACATATTGAGGGGCATAATACTGCTGGGTTTGCAGGATCGAT